>NZ_JBITGG010000016.1:0-191418 GCF_044456765.1 Micromonospora sp. NPDC050784
GGGGGGGGGGGGGGCCCCCCGCGGCCCCGGGGGGCCCGGGCGGGGGGGGGGGGGGGGGGGGGGGGGTGGGGCGCCCCCCCCGGGGCGGGGGCCCCCCCCCCCGGGGGGGGGGGCCGCCCCCCCCCCCCGGACCGCCGAGCCACCGGTCACGCCCACGTGTCCGGCGTCGTTCGACGACGCTGCGGGACGTGGGTACGGTGACACGGTGCTCTCGGCCGTGAAGGGTCTGTCCCGGTACCACACCGAGGAGTCGCTGCGCGCCTACCTGCTGGAGCGCTCACACCGCACCGAGAACGGTTGCCTGGTCATCGAAGGCTACGGGCGGCGACGCGGGGTGCACCAGAAGGTCGCCGGCCGCGCGTGGGCACACATCGCCGCGTACGTCGTCCTTGTTGGCGGGTACGACCCCGCCCTCGACGTCGACCAGACCTGCGGCGCCGCCGACTGTATCGAGCCGACACATCTGCGCCAGCTCAGCCGGGCCGAGGCCTGCCGCAGCCGGAACCAGCCGACACAGTGCCGCAACGGCCACGACCGTGAGCTCGATCCGGCGACCGGCCGGTACCGTCGGGCCTGTCGGACGTGCAACCGGGAGGCCCAGCGCCGCTGGCGTGAACGCGAGGCCGCCGAGGTAGCCCAGGCCCGCGCCGCGTACGGCCGCTCGTAGTGATCGTCCTGGGATGACCAGTTTCCCCGCGACCGCATCCGTGGGACTCGTGGTCTCCATCGTGGTGGAACGGGTGCTCGATGCGTACGCCGCAGGGGTCGACCCGGCCGGACGTTGCCTAGCCGGCGGCGACGAGGACCGCCGCCCGGCAGTGGCCTGCCGGAACTGCGGCGTCCGACCCGGCGGGCACGCCAACCCGGTCTGACGCATCAGGGGCAGGGCGGTTGCCTCCACGTTGCAGATCACGTGGGGAAATGCGCTGTCGGTTGTCGGGAGTGGGGTGGTACAAAGCCGCGGTGGAAGAGACTCTGGGGTTCGCTGACCTGTTGCGGCTGATGGACGAACGATCGACCGCTTTCCGGGCGGCGGTCGCCGCGGCACCCAGCCTCGACGTGCGGGTGCCGACCTGCCCCGAGTGGACGTTGTTCGATCTGGTGCAGCACCTGGGTGAGGGGCGCCGCAGGTGGGCCGCCATCGTGGCCGCGGGGCCCGCCGACGCTCCTCCGGCGATGTCCACCCCGACGGTGCCCCGGGAGCGCGAGGCCCTGCTGGCCTGGTTCGCCGCGTCGACGGAGGAACTGCTGGCCGCGTTGCGGGCGGCCGGCCCGGATCGTGGTTGCTGGACGTGGTGGGGCGATTCGCAGTCGCCGCAGACGGCTGGTGCCGTTGCCCGGCACCAGCTCCAGCAGGTCGCCGTGCACACCTATGACGCCCAGGTCGCCGTGGGCGCCCCGCAGCCGCTTCCGGACGAGGTGGCCCTCGACGGTGTCGACGAGTTCGTCACCACCTGCGTCGCGACGACGAGCGCGTGGCCGCACCAGCCCGCGGTCATCGACTACCACGCCACCGAGGGCCGTTCCTGGCGGCTCTGGTTCTCCGCCGACGGCGCACGGACCGCCCGGCTCTCCGCGCCGGCCGACCGCGAGGGCCCGGAGGTGGCCTATGTCTCCGCCCGGGGCACGGCCAATGAGCTGGTCATGTTCTTCTACGGCCGCATCACGATGGACTCGCTGCAACTCGACGGCGACCGGCGCGTCTTCGACCAGCTGATCGCCTGGGATCCGTCGGAATAGGACCCGACGACGGACCCACGGCCCTACGCCGACCTCGGCCTCCAACGCGCGGCGGTGGGTCCGCAGACTTACCGCATGACAGCTCTGACCTCCGAGCTCGTGGTCGACGGTCGTGACCCGCGGACCCCGGCGCTCGGCCCGAACGGGCGCCTGCTCTGCTACGTCCTCGCTCCCAGCAGCCGGACCGGCGACCACCTCGACACCGAACTCTGGCTCGTCGACACCGATGGCGCCGTCGCGCCGCGCCGGGCGACCGCCGACACCGCAACCGAGTCCCGGCCACGCTGGTCGGTCGACTCGGAGACGCTGTTCTTCCTGTCCGACCGCGCCGACCGCGGCACACCGCAACTGCACAAGCTCACCCTCGCCGACGGCACGATGACCACGTTGACCAGCTGGCAGGTCGGCGTCATCGACCACCTGCCGCTCACCGACCCCAACGTGGTCGCTCTGCTCGCCGAGGACGAACCCACCGAGCAGGACGCGCGCCGCACCCGGGATCGCGACGACGCCGTTGTCGTCGGCGAGCGCGAACCGCGTGCCCGGATGCGCCTGCTCGACCTGCGCACCGGCCGGGTCACCACCCCGCCGGTGTTCGCTGACCGGCACGTCGTGGAACTGCGGCAACGTCCCGACGGCGGCCCACTTGCCGTGTTGACCGGGGCCAGCGCCGACAACGACTACGGCCCGCGTACCGGCCAACTGCACCTGTTCGACGTCACGACCGGCGCTGTGGAGAACCTCGGACCGGTCGGGGCCGACGCACGATCGTTGGCCTGGTGGCCGGGCGAGGGCGGTTGGCACCTCGGTTGGATCGCGCTCACCCCACCGTTTCTACAGGCCGGCACCGCGGTGTTCGACCTGGCTGTGGAGAGCCGTGTCGTGCGCAACCGCACCGCTGGTCTCTCGATGTGCCCCACCGAACTCTGTCAGACCAATGCCGCCCCGCTGGTGGTGTTCGCCGACGGCCTGAACACGACCCTGGCCCGGCTCGATCCCAACGACCTCGCGCCCCTGTCGCATCGCCCCGGACGCCTCGACAACCTCAGCAGCACCCCGGCCGGCGACGAGGTCGCGGTGCTCACCGGTACCCGCTACCAACCCACGAACGTTTACATCGGACCGCCGGCCGGGCCGCTGCGAAGAGTCACCAACACCCGCCCGGAACTGGACGGCATCGCACTTGGCACGCAACAACCGCTGGCCTACCGCGCCGCCGACGGCCTCGACCTGGACGGCTTGCTCGTACTGCCGGTCGGAAGAACCCCGCCGGAAGGCCCGTTTCCGCTGGTCACGATCGTGCACGGAGGCCCTTACGATCGCTACGCCGATCGTTGCCAGCTGTTCTGGTTCCCCAGTGCGCAGTGGCTGGCCGCCGCCGGCTACGCGGTGTTGCTCCCCAACCCGCGCGGTGGCCAGGGCCATGGCCACCAGTTCGCGGCCAGCGTCGCAGGCCGGGTCGGCCAGCAGGAGTGGACCGACATCCAGACCGGCATCGACCTGCTCATCGCCGAGGGCATCGCCGACCCTGACCGGTTGGGCATTGCTGGCTGGAGCCACGGCGGCTTCATGTCCGCGTGGGCCATCGGCCAGACCGACCGCTTTCGCGCCGCGCTGGTCGGGGCCGGGGTCACCGACTGGGGGATGCTCGCCGCGACCGGAGAGAACGGTCAGTTCGAAGCCGCGCTCGGCGGCAGCACAGGCTGGTCCGGCATCGGCCCACACCCACACGACGCGGTCAGCCCAATCTCCTTCGCCAGCCACATCCGCACCCCCGTGCTGATCCTGCACGGCGCCGAGGACACCAACGTTCCCCTCGGACAGGCCGTGTACCTGCACCGGGCGCTGCGCCACTTCGACGTCGAGCACGAGTTCGTGACCTACCCGAGAGAGGGCCACTCGATCCGGGAACGCAACCACCAACTCGACGTCCTGCGCCGGACCCGCTCCTGGTTTGATCGCTGGCTCCGGCCCTGAGCGGGCGATCATCGGGTTGAGCGTCACGCCGGCGGTCGGGAGAGTTTGGCGGCCACGGCGTCGAGGACCCAGTCCAGGCCGGTCGCGAAGGATTTCTCGGCGTCCACCTCTGTGCCGCTGTGCACGGCCTTGGTCAGCGCCGGGAACCGGCCCGTGGCCAACATCTTCGTCACGTGCGGGCCGGAGGCGCGCTGCCAGTCGCGCTTGGACAGGCCGGTGGCGCGCTCGGCGCGCAGGTTCGCGATCTCCCGCCTGATGGCGCCGGTGACGTAGGCGCTGACAGTTTCCACGGCTCGGATGGCGGTTTCGATGTCGGCGAGGCCGTCGAGGGCGGCCAGCTTGGCCTCGGTCACGGCGAGGCCGTTCGGACCCAGGGTCGGGCGGCCGCCGAGCAGGTCGGCCAGCCATTCGTGACGCAGAGCGGCCTGCCTGGTGCGGTGGGCGAGGATGCGCAGCGCCTCCCGCCAGTCACCGGACCGCTCGCGGGGGAGAATCTCGGCGTCGACGGCGTCGACCATGAGGTCGAACAGCTCGTCCTTGGTGGAGATGTATCCGTACAGCCGCATCGGGCCGGCGTTCAGCCGGGCGGCGACCTTGCGCAACGACGCCGCTTCCAGCCCGCCCTCGTCGGCCAGCGCGATGGCGGCGGCGATGATCTGCTCCCGGTCGAGCGGCACGGGGGGATTCGGCGGCTCCGGCCGGTCCCACACGGTCATGGTCACCTCCTAACTGTTGCGACGCATTCTAAAGGGGCGATACGGTGTATTGCTATGAGACACCGTATCGCTGTGGTCGGGGGCGGCCCCGCCGGCCTTACCTTTGCCCGTGTCCTGCACCGCCACGGCTACCCCGTCACCGTCCTCGAACGCGATCCCGCGCGCGACTCCCGTCCTCCGGGCGGAACGCTGGACCTGCACGAAGGGCTGGGCCAGCTGGCACTGGACAAGGCGGGGCTCCTGGCGGAGTTCCAGGCGCTGTCTCGTCCCGAGGGGCAGGCCATGCGCATCCTGGACGCCGCCGGGACCGTTCTGCGGGACTGGCGACCCGGCCCGGATGAGCGGGCCAACCCGGAGATCGACCGCGGGCAACTCCGTGACCTGCTACTCGGCTCTCTCGACGTGCAGTGGGGGCGAGAGGTGGCACAGGTGGGGCCGGGGACCGGGGATGGCGTACTGGTTCGTTTCGCGGACGGGCGGCAGGAGACGTTCGATCTCGTGGTCGGCGCGGACGGCGCCTGGTCCCGGGTCCGCCCGGCAGTCTCGCCTGTGACGCCGCAGTACACCGGCGTCACCTCGGTCGAGACCTCCATCGACGACGTCGACACCCGCCACCCTGAGCTTGCCCAGTTGATCGGCGACGGTTCGGTGGCCGTGTACGGCGTGAACCGATCTCTCGTCGCCCAGCGCAACAGCGGCGGTCACGTCAAGGTGTACGCCAAGCTCCGCGCGCCGCTGGACTGGCACGCGGACCTGGACCTGACCGACGTCGAGGCCGCGCGATCGGGCATCTTGGCTCTGTTCGATGGCTGGGCCGCTGCGGTCCTCGACCTGCTCGGCCATGGCACCGCTTTCGTCCACCGTCCCTTCTATGTCCTGCCCGGATCCCACACCTGGGCCCACGTCCCAGGGGTGACGCTACTGGGCGACGCCGCCCACCTGATGCCACCCTTGGGGGCAGGCGCGAACCTCGCGATGCTGGACGGTGCCGAACTCGCGGAGTTCATCGCTGCCGACCCAAAAGATCTGGACGAGGCCGTCCGCGCCTTCGAGGAACAGATGTGGGCGCGGGCCGCCAGGTGGTCGGAGATCACGACGGCCGGTCTGGAACGCCTCGTGAGCCCGGACCCCGCCGAAGCCCTCGCCCTCTTCGACCAAGTTCAGCCATCCTGACGTAGCCGAGCCATTCCGCAGCCGGGGACCCGGTCCCACCGGTACGCGGCAGCGCCAGCGTCACGACGACCGCATGCAGTCCATGGCGCTGCACCTACCCGGCCAGGAGATCAGCCCGCCCCATAACGGCATTACCGGATTATCGTTATCGATAATCCGGTAATGACCTCCCACAAAAGGTACGAAACGTGCGTGCACCATAATGACAGTTCTTGTGCGTAAGCAATGAGGATGGTGTGAGCGGTCGAGTGGTCAGCGCGCGCCGGGAACGCGCTGGCTTTGCGGCACTCGCTCACTGAGGATGTCGGGCATGGGTGACCACGGCGCGGACGCGGTCGGCGAGCAGGAAGTGCTACACGGGGGCAACATGGGCGGCGCAACACGTGTCGGTGCCACTGTCCGGCGACCCGCCGGGACGTGGAGCCCCACGATTCAACGCCTGTTACGACATCTACGTGAGCGCGGCGTCACCTGGGCTCCGCAACCGCTCGGGACCGATGAGCACGGACGCGACAGCGTCTCGTACCTGCCGGGCGTTGTGCCGCAGTACCCGTTGCCGGACTGGGTCTGGAGCGAAGACGTTCTCACCGACGCCGGTGTCCACCTCGCCCACCTTCACGATGCCAGCGCGAGCTTCGACACCGTTGGCGGAGTATGGCAGTTTCCTGCGCGGCAGCCAGTTGAGGTCATCTGTCACAACGACTTCGCCCCGTACAACATGGTCTTCACCGACCGGCGACTCACCGGAGTCATCGACTGGGACACGGCCTCGCCTGGTCCCCGGTCGTGGGACCTGGCCTACCTTGCCTATCGGCTGGTGCCGCTGGCCCATCCCGACAACGGCGACGCTATCGGCAGTGACCTGAGCGAGCGGGCATGTGGCTGCGCATCCTCTGCAACGCCTACGGCTCGGAGCAACAACCGGCTCGCATCCTCCAGGTCGCAGTCCGTCGGCTACACGACCTCGCCGCCTTCACCAACGCCCGGGCTGATCAGGGACAGGAGAACATCCGAAGTCACGTCGAGCTCTACCAACGCGACGCGACGTGGATCACCGGGCATGCCGATCTGCTGAGCCGAGACGCCACCTGATCAACGACGCCGGCCGCGGCCAGCACGGCCCGCCCCTCATGTTTCCAGTGGCGTGCGCGGGTGCGGGGCAACCACGAGCGTCACCCCGCACCCATCTCCGCGCCGAACTGCCGCACCTCGACGGTGCGACCGGCGGCCCGAGATCAGTGGGCGGGCTCGCCGAACCAGCGGGAGAGGTGGTCGTCCAGATCCTGCTGGTCGTCGCCGATCCAGGCGACGTGGCCGTCGGGGCGGAGCAGGACGCACGGAACGTCCAGTGCCGCCGTGGGGTCCGCGAGGTGGTCGACCCGGTCTGACCAGCCGCCAACGGTGAGGCGTTCGGTGCGGTCCAGCAGTAGGCCGCGGCCGCGGTGCAGCAGACCGTAGAGGTGGCCCGGTTTCACGTCGATGTCGGGCAGGCGGCGACCGAGCAGGTCGGGGCCCGCACCGAAGTCGTAGCGGATGCCGATGGCGGTGATCTTCTCGAGCAGGTGGAGGTTCACCTCGTCGAAGTCCATCAGCTCGGTGAGGAGCCTCCGTACGGCCTGCGGGCCCGGCTCGGTGGACAGCAGCTCCGTCTGGGCTCGGGTGTTGTCCAGCACCTCCTCGGCGACCGGACGGCGTTCGGCCTGGTAGGTGTCCAGCAGTGTCTCCGGCGCCCAGCCGCGGATCCGTGCGGCCAGTTTCCAGCCGAGGTTGACTGCGTCCTGAACGCCCAGGTTGAGGCCCTGTCCGCCGATGGGGGGATGGATGTGCGCGGCGTCGCCGGCCAGCAGCACGCGACCGACCCGATACCGTTCGGCCAGCCGGGTGGCATCCCCGAAGCGGGACAACCAGCGTGGGGAGTGCACGCCGAAGTCGGTGCCGGCGATGGCGCGCAACTGTTGCTTGAAGTCCTCAAGGGTGGGCGGTGCGGCCCGGTCGGTGACCCCGGCGGCGGGGACCAGGACGCTGTAGACCCCGACCCCCGCGGGCCGGAGCCAGAATCGCTGGTGGGTCTCGCGGATCTCGGCCACCCTGACGGCGATCTCCTCCTGCGGCACGCCCACTTCCATCTCGCCCATCAGGCTCTCGGTCCGTGCGGGCTCGCCGGGAAAGCCGACACCGAGCAGTTTGCGCACGGTGCTGCGCCCACCGTCACAGCCAACGAGATAACGCGTACGTAACTGCTCCCCGTCGGCCAGCGCGACGGTCACACCCTGGTCATCCTGTTCGAGACCGGCGACCGCGCAACCGCGTCGGACCTGCGCTCCCAGTTCCACGGCGTGTTCTTCGAGGAGACGTTCGATCACCGGTTGCGGGATGCCGAGCAGATAGCCGTACCGGGGATCCAGGCCCTTGGGCGCGGGCTTGGGGATGGCGGCGAAGAAGGCGCTGGCCGGACGCCGCCGGCCGTGCGGGAGGATGCGATCCAGCAGTCCGCGCATTGCCATCAGCTCGAGACTGCGGATGTGCAGGCCGACGATGCGCACGGCCGACGTCGGCTCGGTCTCCTTCTCCAGGACGAGTACGCGTACCTCGTGGAGCCGCAGCTCGGCGGCGAGCATCGCGCCGGTCGGCCCGCACCCGGCGATGATCACGTCGAACGTGCGGGGCGCGTGGTCGATGCTGGACGCCGACGGTGTGGGGAGACCGCGAACGTCGCCCGTAGTGGAGGCCGGCTCGGCGGTGAATTGCGGAGGGTGCATAGGTGTTGCCTCTCGGGAGTGCCGTGTTGGCAAGGCGCTCCCGGCGACAGCTACGTCAGTCGCCCGACCGTGACGGCAAGGGGGAGCACCCACATCGCTACAACGTTCATGGGTCTCACCTCCTCGGGTGGTGTCGCGGTCAACTGCAAGCTATATCCCCGAGCACGATCCCGTCGAGTTCTTTCCCGGGCTCGTGATCAAGGCTTCCGGCGAGTCAGCGAACGCTGGAGCCACTCGGCCATCAGCGCGCGCTCGGCGTCGGTGAGCCCCGGGAGGTCGGGCAGCACCGTCGCGAAGGTCACCGCGACCGCGTTCGTCGTCGTGTCGGGTGTCGCCGGAGTCGTCACCAGGATGGTGGCGAGCACGGCGTCGAGCATGGCCTCGCCCAGACCGGGGTCGCGCTTGTCGGTGGGCATTCCCAGGAGGGTGAGGATGGTTCCGTTGCCCGCGGAGTGGATCATCATGAGCGCCCGTTCCTCGTCGACCCGGAGGAGGCCGGCTGCGGCGAGTCGCCGGACGCGGCGACGGAGCACGTCGAGGCCCGCGACCGTTGCCGGCGAGGGTACGCCGCTCCCCCGCGTGGCGATCAGCGCGTACAACTCGGGGTTTGTCAGGCCGAACTCCACGTGCGCGCGCCACCCGGAGCGCAGGTCCGCGACCGGGTCGCCCGTCGCGTTGTCCGCTGCGACCGATTTGCCGCTGACGTAGGTGGCCATGACGTGCTCGGCGACGGCGTCGATGAGGCCGTCCTTGTCGCCGAACAACCGATAGATGGTCGGCGCCTGTACGCCCGCGGCCTGGGCGACGGCACGCGTCGTCACCGCGGTCGCGCCCTTCTCCCGCAGCAGTTGGGTCGCCGCCGTGACGATGCCCGCGCGGACGTCGTCGCGGGCTGTCGTGTCCTGCGTCGTCACCATGAATCGATGCTAACAGCGCCTTGTTAACCTCGGAATATCAGTGCTAACGTCGGCAGCGTAACGTCGATAACAAGGGAGCTCTCATCATGTTCGTCGTCACCGGTGCCACTGGTCACCTCGGGTCCCAGATCGTCGACCGACTGCTCGACCGGCTCCCACCCGACGCCGTCGGCGTGAGCGTGCGCGACGTCGACAAGGCCGCGGGCCTCGCCGAGCGTGGCGTGCGGGTGCGCGCCGGAGACTTCACCGACCCGGCCACGCTGGAACACGCCTTCGAGGGTGCCGACAAGGTCCTCGTCGTGTCCGCCGCCATCCGCGGCGCCGACGCGGTCGTCGCGAACCGTGCCGCCATCGACGCCGCGCACGCAGCGGGAGCCAAGCGAATCCTGTACACCAGCCACCAGGCCGCCTCCCGGGACTCGCTGTTCGCCGCCCAACCCACGCACGCCGCGACCGAGGAGCACCTGGCCGGGCTGGAGGTTCCCTTCACCGCCCTGCGCAACGGGTTCTACGCGAGCACGCTCAGCTTCTCCATCGGTACGGCGCTTCAGACCGGTCAGCTCGTGGCGCCGGCGGACGGCCCGGTGTCCTGGACCGCGCACGCCGACCTGGCCGAGGCCGCGGCGATTGCCCTGACCGAGGAGGGCCTGCTCGACGGCATCACGCCGGCGCTGACCGCAGCGGAGGCGCTCGACCTCGAAGCGGTGGCCGGCATCCTGAGCGACATCACGGGCCGCGCCGTCACCCGCGTCGTCGTCACCGACGACCAGTGGCGGGCGGCAGCCATCGAGCGGGGTACGCCGGCGGCAGCGGCCGACTTCACCCTTGGCCTGTACCGCGCGGCGCGACGCGGAGAGTTCGCCGTCACCGACCCGACGTTGCAGACGCTGATCGGTCACCGCCCGACCTCCGTCCGCTCGGTGCTCGAGGCCATCGTCGCCCAGTGATGAGACGCTCGAACGCCGGTCAGCGCAGCATCGCCCGGGTCATTCGGCGGGTGGCGACGTACATCGCGATCGAGCCGAACGCGAGGAGGTAGGCCACCGGGATCAGCAGGTCCCAGCTGAGGCGGCCCAGCGCGGGTTCCCGGACCAACTCGATGCTGTGGTAGAGCGGCAGCGCCTGGATCAGGGGCCGCACCGCCTCCGGATAGACCGAGAGGGGATAGAAGGTCGTCGCGAACAGGTACATCGGCAGCATGAACAGCTGGATGTACTGGAAGTCGGGGAAGTCGCGCAGGTACGTCGTGACGGCCAGTCCGCCGGCGGCGAACGCGTACGAGATCAGCAGCGACGCCGGTAAGGCCAGCAGCACCCAGGCCGACGTGACCAGTCCACCGACGGCCATGAGGGTGAGGAAGCCGATCGACGTCAGCAGCGCGTTGATCATCGCGCTGGTCACCTCGCCGACGGCGATGTCGGTGACGGAGAGCGGTGTCGGCAGGATCGCCTCGTAGGTCTTCTCGACCCTCATCCGGATGAACACACCGAAGCTCGTCTGGTTGAACGCCGTGTTCATCGCGGTGGTCGCCAGGATCGCCGGGGCCACGTAGGCGGCGTACGGCACATCGACGCCGGGGACCGTGCCGACGAGCATCCCGACGCCGACGCCGATCGACAGCAGGTACAGGATCGGTTCCACGAGCGCGTTGAGCAGCGGCGTGACCGACCGGCGGTAGATCATGAAGTTGCGCTCGATGAGCGCCAGGGCCCGGCGTCTGGTCCAGGCGGGTACGGCGACGGTGGTCATGGTGTCTCCACGAGGCTCTGGGCGTGGGTCGTCACGGGTGCAACCGTCGGCGGTAGGTGACCCGGGCGACCAGGAAGCCGCCGATGGCGAGCGCCAGCAGGTAGGCGATGTGGACGGAGCTGCCGGTGATCGTCGCCGTGCCGAGGCTGAGCGTGCGGCACAACTCCACCCCGTGCCACAGCGGCAGCAGGTAGGACACGGGTCGGATCCACTCGGGTAGCTGCGAGACCGCGAAGAACGTACCGGAGAACATGTAGAGCGGCATGATGACGAAGCGGAACACCGTGTCGATGTGGCGCAGCTTGCGGACGCCGACCGCCCACGCGGCGGCGGGTGCCGCGAACGCTACCCCGGTCAGCGTCGCGCCGAGCAGGGCGCCGAGGGCCCACCATCCCCCGATCAACCCGAACGCGGCCATCACCACGATGAAGGCGCCGCTGGCGATGAGCACCCGGAAGGTGATGAAGAGCAGGTGCCCGGCGGCGAGCTGCTCCGGCCTCAGCGGCGTCGGTGTGGCGCTGCGGTACGCCCCGAAGCCGGCGGCCCGGGCGACGCCCCCGGCCCCTTCCAGGAACGCGTTCTGCATCGCGGCGGCGGCCAGCATGCCGGGGGCGAAGAACGCCGCGTAGGAGACGCCGGCGATCTGGGCCGGCGCGTTGTCGTCGACGAGGGCGCCCAGTCCGGCGCCGATGCCGATGAGGAACAGCAACGGGTTCAGCACGTTGATCACGATCGAGCCGCGCCAGGTGCGCCGGTAGCGCGTCAACCAGTACCGGAATACACGTAACACCAGTGAGCTCCCCTGCTACTCGATCAGCGATCGGCCGGTGAGCTTGAGGAACACGTCCTCCAACGTCGCGCGGCGGACCAGCGCGGTGAGCGGGGTGAGCGACATGGCGTGCACCGTGGCGAGGGCGGCCTCGCCGTCGGCGGTGTAGACGAGCACCCGGTCGGGGAGCAGTTCGACGCGGCCCTCGGTGTCGTTGCCGCCGGTGGCCAGCACCGACGTGCGCAGTTTCTCCGCCGCGGTGTCGCGTTCGTCGAGGCGGAAGCGGAGTTCGAGAACCTCGCGGGTGGCGTGTCTGGTGATCAGTTCGCGGGGTGAGCCCTGCGCGACGATGCGGCCGTGGTCGACCACGATGAGCCGGTCGCAGAGCTGCTCGGCCTCGTCCATGTAGTGGGTGGTGAGGATGAGCGTGACGCCCTGCTGTTTGAGCTGGAAGAGCCGGTCCCACAGGATGTGTCGGGCCTGCGGGTCGAGGCCGGTGGTCGGCTCGTCGAGCAGCAGGATGTCCGGTTCGTTGATCAGTGACCGGGCGATGGTCAGCCGTCGCCGCATGCCGCCGGAGAGCGTCTCGACCTGGTCGCCGGCCTTCTCCTGAAGCTGGGCGAAGTCGAGCAGTCGGGTCGTGCGGTCCCGGATGACGGCCCGCGGCAGACCGAAGTACCGCCCGTAGATGTGCAGGTTCTCCCGCACGGTGAGCTCGTTGTCCAGGTGGTCGTCCTGCGTCACGACGCCCAGCCGGGCGCGGATCTCCGGCCCCTGTTTCATCGGGTCCATGCCCAGCACGCGCAGGCTGCCGCCGCTGATCGGCGACGTCGCGGCGATCATCCGCATGGTGGTGGACTTGCCGGCGCCGTTGGGGCCGAGAAGCCCGAAGGACTCCCCCCCGCTCGAGTGCGAAGTCGATGCCGTCGACCGCGCGGAACTCCGCTGTGGACCCGCGTGCCGGATAGATCTTGGTCAGGTTGCTTGCCTGGACCAAAGGGTGCTCGCTCACCACGGCAGTTTACGAACACGGACAGCGCTCTGCAAGATTCGAGCAAAGCTTTGTAATTTCCTGACTCTGCGTCGGGTGTCCTTTCGCAACGGTTCGAGCACTCTCCCGGGGGCCTCTCATTTCGGCCGGTGGCAATTTGTAGGTTGTCTTCTTGACGGGCAGCTGACGTGTAGCTAAGTTTCAGCCACCCGGACTGAGAGGCGTCTATGCAGACCCGACTCGTTACCGCGACCGCCCTGGCGGCCACACTGGCGGCCACCCTCGCTTCCGTGCCCGCCCAGGCCGCCACGCCGGTGCGCCCATCGACCGCCGAGCACGGCTGGGTCACGTCGACGCTGCGACACATGAGCCTGGAGCAGAAGGTCGGACAACTCTTCGCCACCTACGTCTATGGCGGTGACGCCACGGACCCCAGCGCCGCGGACCGGACGGCGAACCTCGCCGCCTTCGGTGTGGAGACACCGGCCGAGGTGATCGAGCGGTACCACCTGGGCGGCGTCTGCTACTTCTCCTGGTCGCACAACCTGGACAGCCCCCGGCAGATCGCAACCCTCTCCAATGGACTGCAGACGGCTGCCCGTGGCGACGGGGCGAAGGGCAGGGTGCCACTGCTCATCTCCACCGACCAGGAGCAGGGCGCGGTGGTGCGAATGCCCTCCCCCGCCGCCCAGTTCCCCGGGTCGATGGCGCTGGGCGCGGGGCGGTCGCCCCGGGCCGCCCGGACGGCGGCGGAGGTCACCGGACGTGAGCTGCGCGCGGTCGGCATCTACCAGCCGTACGCGCCGATCGCCGACGTCAACGTCAACCCGGGCAACCCGGTGATCGGCGTGCGGTCCTTCGGCGCCGACCCCACCCTCGTGGCCGACCTCACCGCCGCCCAGGTCACCGGTTTCCAGGACCGGGCCGGGGTGACCGCCGTGGCGAAGCACTTCCCCGGGCACGGCGACACGGCCACCGACAGCCACACCGGTCTCCCGGTGATCAACCACAGTCGCGCCGAGTGGGATCGGATCGACGCGCCGCCGTTCAAGCGTGCCATCCGCGCCGGTGTCGACACGATCATGACCGCGCACATCGTGGTCCCGGCGCTCGACCCGTCCGGTGACCCCGCGACCTTGTCGCCGACGATCCTCACCGGTGTGCTGCGCGGCGAGCTCGGTTTCCGGGGCGTCATCGTCACCGACGCGCTGAACATGGCTGGCGTGCGGGCGAAGTACGGCGACGAGCGGGTGCCCGTACTGGCGCTCAAGGCCGGCGCCGACCAGCTCCTGATGCCGCCGAATCTCGCGCTGGCGCGGGACGCGGTGCTGCGGGCCGTCGCCACCGGCGAGCTCACCGAGCGTCGGATCGACGAGTCGGTCCGACGCATCCTCGGCGTGAAGTATCGCCAGGGACTCGCCCGCTCGCCGCTGGTCGACGTCGAGAAGGCCGTCCGGACCGTCGGCGCCCCGGAGCACCTCGCCGCCGTCACCCAGGTCACCGACCCGACGCTCACCGCCGTCCGCAACGACGCCGGAGTGCTGCCCCTGCCCCACGCCGACCGGTCGGTCCTGATCACCGGCTGGGACAGCGCCGCCTTCGCCCCGGTCGCGACGGTCGCCGCCGGATTCACCACGCGTGGTGCCCGGGTCACCGCCCGACCGGCGACCCTGCCCTCCGACGCGACGATCACCGCCACGGCGAGCCAGGCCGCCGAGCACGACCTCACCGTCGTGCTCGTGAACAAGGCGTGGGACACCGCCGTCACCGACCCGCGAGCCACCCAGCAGCGCCTCGTCGCGGCGCTGCTCGGTGCCGGGAAACCCGTGGTCGTCGTGGCCGTCCGCGACCCGTACGACATCGCGTACCTGCCGGGTGTCACCACCTACCTGGCGACGTACTCGTACACCCGCGCGGCGATGGACGCCCTCGTCCGCGCGCTGCACGGCGAACTGTCCCCGAGCGGACGGCTGCCCGTCACGATCCCCACGGCCGAGGGGGCGGGCTCCGTGCTCTACCCCTACGGCCACGGCCTGAGCTGGTAGGAGGCAAGCATGCAGCGGAGGAATTTCCTGGTCGGCGCGGTCGGTGCGGGCGCGCTGGGGGCGGGGACGCTCGGTGTCGGACCGGCGGCGGCCGACTCCCGTGACCGTCGGGTCCGCACCGGCCTCGACGAGCTGGTGTCGTCCGGGTTCGCCGAAATCGCCGGTCAGCGCGTGGGCGTCATCTCCAACCCGACCGGCGTCGACGCGTCCTACCGGCATCTCGTCGACCTGATGCACGGCTCGGGTCTGGTGCACCTGGTCGCGGCGTTCGGCCCCGAGCACGGCTTCCGCGGCTCCGCCCAGGCCGGTGGCAGCGAGGGAACCGGCGTCGACGCACGCACCGGCATCCCGGTGTACGACGCGTACGGCGCCTCGCAGGCCCGATGGGAGGCGATGTTCACCGAGGCCGGGGTGGACACCGTGGTCTTCGACATCCAGGACGTCGGAGTCCGCTTCTACACCTACATCTGGACGATGTACACCTCGATGGTCGCCGCGGCCCGGGTCGGCAAACGCTACGTCGTGCTGGACCGGCCCAACCCGATCGGCGGGCGGGCCTACGGGCCGATGATGACCAGCCCGTACACCTCGGGTGTTGGTCTCAAGGAGATCGTTCAGCAGCACGGGATGACCGTCGGAGAGCTGGCCCGGTTCTTCAACGCCACGTTCCTGCCGGCCGAGGCGGGACGACCGGTCGACCTGCACGTGGTGCGGTGCCGGCACTGGAAGCGCGACGCCCTCGCCGCCGACACCGGCGTGCCCTGGGTGATGCCCAGCCCGAACATGCCCACCCCGGACACCGCTCTGGTCTACCCGGGCACGGGGCTGTTCGAGGGTGTCGCCTCGATCACCGAGGGGCGCGGTACGTGCCGCCCGTTCGAGCTGATCGGCGGGCTGGCGACGGACTTCGACCATCACTGGGGTGACCGGCTCAACGCCCGGAACCTGCCCGGGGTCGAGTTCCGCGAGGCGTACTTCTCACCGACCGCGGCCGGGCAGAAGCCGGACCTGCTCAACAAGCTCTGCGCCGGCGTCGAGGTCAAGGTCGTCGACCCGGCGGTGTACGACCCGATCCGCACCGGCGTGGCCATGCTCGTGGAGGCGCACAGGTACCCGGCGTTCGCCTGGCGACGCGACTCGTGGGACACCGTGCGCCCGTACTGGATCGACAAGCTCACCGGGTCGCCGCGACTGCGGACCCAGATCGATGCCGGAGCTGACGTGGACGACGTCGTCGGCGCCTGGGCCGAGGAGTTGTCCACCTTCAACCGGCGTCGCCGGCCCTACCTGCTCTACTGAGGAGTCCGGTGATGACCAGGTCGACCCCTCGTCCGCTCCGCTCACTCGCGCTCGGCCTGGCTCTGGTGATCCTGGGCACGGTGCTGCCCACCACCAGGGCGGTCGCCGCGACACCTACGTCCGGTCCGCCGACCGTCACCCCCGCGGACATCCAATTCCGCCACGACACGTTGCGGCGCGGCAGCGCCCGCCAGGTCGGGCTGCTCCCCGACCAGGTGGCTCGCCTGCCCACCGACCTGGCGGCGTATCTCCAGCCGACCCCGGAGCACCCCGGCTACCCGGCGTACGCCGGCGCGGTGGTCCTGGCCGCCAAGGACGGTGTGATCGTTGAGCACGCCGCCGTGGGCAGCGCGGTGAAGTACTCCGCGGTTGGGCCACCGCCCGACCTGGTCGGTGTGGAACTCCCCGCCGACCAGCAGATCCCGACCCGGCGCGACACCATCTTCGACCTGGCGTCGGTGTCGAAACTGTTCACCACGATCGTCACCATGCAGCAGGTGGAGCGGGGGCGGGTGGAGCTGGACGCGCCGGTCGTCCGGTACGTCCCGGAGTTCGCCGCCGGCGGCAAGGCGGCGGTCACCGTGCGGATGCTGCTCACCCACACATCGGGTCTGCCCGCGTTCGCACCACTGTGGAGCAGGTACCCGACACCGGCCCAGCGATTCGCCGCCGCGCTCGCCACGCCGCTCACCACCGGGGCAACGCCCGGTAGCCAGTATGTCTACTCCGACCTGGGGCTGATCGCGCTGGGCGTCCTGCTGGAGCGGGTGACCGGTCGGCCGTTGGCCGACCTGGTCCGCGACGGCGTGACCGGGCCGCTGGGCATGACCGACACGGGCTACAACCCGGGCCCGGAGCGGCGGTCGCGGATCGCCGCGACCGAATACCAGCCGTACGCCGGACGCGGCATGGTGTGGGGTGAGGTGCACGACGAGAACGCGTGGTCGCTCGGCGGGGTGGCGGGGCACGCCGGGGTCTTCTCCACGGCCGCGGACCTGGCCGTGCTCTGCCAGTCACTGCTCAACGGCGGCGAATACCGCGGCCGGCGGATCCTGCGCTCGGAGACGGTGCGCGCGATGCTGGTCAATCACAACGCGCCGCTCGAGTCGGCCTACCCGGAGAGCGACCGCGGGCTCGGCTTCGAGCTGAACAAGCACTGGTACATGATGGGGCTCTCCTCTCCGGTGGCCTTCGGGCACACCGGCTTCACCGGAACGTCGATCGTCATCGACCCGCTCTCCCACTCGTTCGTCGTCATGCTCAGCAACCGGGTGCACCCGGACCGGGGCTGGGGCAGCAACAACGTCGCCCGACGGGCCGTCGCGCGTGACCTCGCGGAGGCGATGCCGGTACGGCCGCGCTCGGCCAGCGCCTGGCGGGCGGACCCACGCGACTCCGCGACGAGCACGCTCACGGCGCCGCTGCGTCGACCCGGCCGTGGCGGGGCGGCGAGCTTCCTGCTCTGGTACGACACCGAGCCCCGCTTCGACAGCGCGCGATTCGAGGTCTCCACCGACGGTGGTCAGACCTGGGCGCCGGCGACGATGCAGCTCCGCGACGCCGCCCGCCGGTGGAGCGCCGACGGCACGGTCACCGGCTACGGGGGTCGGGTGTGGTGGCAGGTCACGGTGGCGCTGCCCGATCAGGCCACCCACCTGCGGTTCAGCAGCAGCACCGACGGCTCCGGCCAGGGGCGTGGCGTCTACGTCGACCGGGTCGTGGCGGCGGACCGGCACGGCACGCTCTTCTCCGGCGAGGGTGCCGACGCCTCCCGGTTCGTCGCCGACGGGTGGTCACCGGCGCGGAGCTGAGAGGAGTCGAGTTTGACCCTCGACCGGGTTGAGGCCCGACCATCGGCGACATGACCGACCACGCGGCCGCCGACCCGACGATGACCCGCATCATCGAGGCCGTACAGCTCGGCCACAGCGGCGCGCCCGCCCAGGCCCGTGAGCTGCTCACCGCCCTGTGGGACGAACTCGGCCCCACCGGTGACGCCCTGCACCGCTGCACCCTGGCGCACCACCTCGCCGACCTGCAGGACAGCACCGAGGCGGAGCTGAGTTGGGACGAGCGTGCCCTGGCCGCCGTGTCCGAGCTGACCGACGAACGCGCCCAGCGACACCTGCCCTCGCTCCAGGTCCAGGCGTTCCTGCCGTCGCTGCACCTCAACCTGGCCGACTGCCACCGGCGCCTGGGTAACGTCGGCCAGGCCCGGGAGCACCTCGCCCGGGTGCGCGAACACCTCGTGCGGCTGCCGGACGACGCGTACGGCGACAGCATCCGCGCCGCGGTCCGTGACTTCGTCGCCGACGATCCCACCGACCGCCGGGGGTAGCGCGGTCGGTGCGGCGGGTCACCGGTCCTGGTGCGCGACGGCCCTGCGGTACTCCTGCGGTGAACGTCCGTAGTGGGCACGGAAGAGGCGGCTGAAGTGGGCCTTGTCCGGGAATCCCCAACGGGCGGCGATGGCCTGGACCGGCTGCCGCAGCAGCGGGTTGCCGAGATCACGCCGGCACTGCTCCAGGCGCTTGGCGCGGATGAGTTCGGCAACCGTCGTCGCCTCGGCCTCGAACAGGCGGTGCAGCGACCGCGGCGAGATGTGGTGGGCGGCGGCGACGCTACGAGGGCTGAGCTCGTCACTGTCGAGGTGGCGGTCGATGAAGTCGACGACGCGGGCCCGCAGTGCGGTTTGCCGCGCCTCCGGTGACACGGTGTCCTCGATGTCGAGGTACTGGGCGAGCGCGGCAGTGAGCAGGTCCACCGCCACCCCGCCCAGGATCTCGGCCTGGGCGGGGTCGAACTGCTCCGGGTGTGCCGCGATGGTGCGCAGGTGGTGGGCCAACAGCCCGCCGACGCCGAGGTGCGACGGCATCGGCGTGGCCAGCAGGCGGCGGAGCCGGTCCGGCGCCAGGGGCAGCGCCGCGTGGGGTATCTGCACGGTGATCGTGGTGGCGGGACCGGGGTCGCCGGCGCGGTGCCGGGCGACGTGCCGCCGCGCGGGGTCCAGGAGCGTGAAGTGCTTACCGGGTTCCAGCGTGGACTCGGTGCGGTCCTGGGTCAGGGTGCTGTGACCGGTCAGTGGCAGCGTGAGCTGGTACACGCCGCCTTCGGCGCTGCGGTCCAGTTTCGCGGGCCGGATCGCGTCCAGGGACGGGTACCGCAGCGAGGTCATTCGAATGCGGCCGAGATCGATGGCCTGCGCGTAGGCCACGAAGTTGTCCAGGTGGCCGCTGCTGATGTGCGCCGGCGCCGTCTCCTGAGCGACCAGGGCATACCAGAACGCGAACCGGTCCGCCGGGGGCAACGCCGTCGTGTCCACCACAAGGTTCGGCAACACTCTGCTCGCCTCCCCCCGTGTGCAAGGATGGATTCTTGCATGCCTCGACTTTCTTTACCCATGACGGGATTTCCACGCCCGCTGCTGCCCGGCGGTTCGGCGAATGTCGACGGTGACCGCCGCCCACCTGCGGGAGGCGGCCGAGGAGATGACCCGGGTGCTGCTGCCACACCGGGACCGCGACTGGTCGGTGCCGGCGGGCTCGCTGCGGTGGAGCTGCTGGACCACCGCGGCGCACGTCGCGCACGACCTCCTCGGGCACGCGGGCCAGGTCACCGGCCGCCCGGATGACGGCTATCTGCCATACGACCTGCGGGTCTCCCCCGACGCGAGCCCGGCGCAGGTGCTCACCGTGGTGCGGGCCTGCGCCGGGCTGCTCGCGGCCGCCGTCGACGCCGCTCCGCCCGACGCGCGGGCCTGGCACTGGGGCCCGTGCGATCCGGCCGGTTTCGCCGCCATGGGCGTGGCCGAGACCCTGCTGCACACCCACGACATCACCCTCGGTCTCGGTGTGCCGTGGCAGCCGCCGCAGCGGCTGAGCGCGTTGGTGCTGCGGCGACTCTTCCCGGACGCCCCGGCCGGGGCGGCGCCCGAGGGGCTGCTCTGGATGACCGGCCGCGGTGAGCTGCCCGGCCGGGCGAGGCGCACGTCCTGGAGTTGGCGGGCCGCGGTCGACTGACTCGCACCCGCGTCGAGGGGGTGGGTGGTCGCCTGCCGGGCGACCACCCCGGTTGGAGCGTCAGGGTCAGGTCCAGCTGATGCCACGGTTGCGAACGCTGCGCATGCCCTTCTCCTCTCCCCTCGGTGACGGCCCCCGTGCCCGCCATATGACCTCAGAGTCGGCCACGGCCCGCTTCGGCGGTAGGGATGTCGGCGTTCGGAGTCGTTCGAGCTTGTTCGACCGGAGACTCGAACGTCGCTGGTGTGGAGGCAGGTCCCCGCGGCCACAGCGGCACGACAGCCAGGACCGCCACCGCGCCCGACAATCCGCTGAACCCGATCACCGTGGTGGCCGGCCACCGGTCGGCGGCCAGACCCGCGAGGACCATCGCCGTCCCCTGCAGCCCACTGAGGCCGGTGATGGCCACCCCGAACGCGCGTCCCCGGTACTGCGTCGGCACCGCCCGACCGAACAACGCGTTCAGGGGGATGGCGAAGGCGCTCGCGGCGCCGGCCAGCACCAACAGTAGGAGCATCATCCACAGCGGAGGGACGAGCCACGCCACCGTCAACACCCCGGCCGACATCGCGGCCAGCGGCAGGATGAGCCGTGGCCGGGCCGCCGGTGGACAGAAGCGGGTGAGCGCGACCCCGCCGAGGGACATCCCCAGCGGCGCCGCCGCCAGCAGCAGTCCGACGGTGCCGGCGCCGCCGCCGTACTGTCGCGCCAGCGGTGCCATCAGCCCTTCGGCCGCGTAGGTGAAGGCGCTGGCCGTCCACAGGACGAGAACGTAGGACCGCAGCCGGGAATCCGCGAAGATCACCCGTAGACCGACAGCCCGGCCCTGGCCGGTCGGGTTCGACCGCGGTCGAGGCGCGGGGCGGGACCGCACACCGATCCTGATCAAAAGAGCCGACACCAGAAACGTGCCGGCGTCCACCAGCAGGGCACCGCGCAGCGACAGCAGCGCCACCAGGCTCCCCCCGACGGCGAAGCCGATCACCTGCACGACCTGGGCGCAGATGTTGTCCACGCCGTTGGCGACCGCGTAGCGGTCGCCGTCGAGCACTTCCGGCATCAACGCCGCCCGCGCCGCCACGAACGGTGGCCGCATCAGGTTGACCACGAAGAGGAGCACCACCAGAGCCGGCGCGGGAAGGTCCGGCAGCGCCGCCAGCGGGATGAGCGCCGCCCGGCCAAGATCACACGCGATCATCACGCTTCGCCGGGGAAACCGGTCGGCGAGACCGGACAGCAGCGGTCCGCCGGTGAGCCAGGCCAGGTAGGAACTGGCGTAGGCGGCGGCCGCCAGCGCGGCCGAGCCGGTTTCGCTGAAGACGAGGTACGCCACGGTCACGGCCGTGAGCTGGTCGCCGGCCAGGGACAACAGGTACGCACCGAACAGGTGGCGGTATTCGCGCACCGCGAACACCTCGGCGTACGTCGCGGCGCGCTCGGTCACTTCGCCCCGTCCCTCCCGCGCCGCCGGACGTCTGCGGCGCTCGGGCCAGACCGTATCCGCGTTCGCGTCGTCGGGGCCGGGAGCAGGCGTTCGGACCTGTTCGGATCCGTTCGCGCCAGGTTCGGACGGCCGGCGGGTAGGTGTGCTGCCCGGCTAGCCGGCGTCCAGCGAGTGCCGGTGACCATCGAGCGGGAAGGGCGGCCGGGCCGGCAACACCTCCTGGAACACGAACCCGCACTTCTGCGCCACCCGGCAGGACGCCACGTTGTCCACCTGGTGCAGCAGGTCGAGACGGGCCAGCCCGGGAAACCGGTCGAACGCCCAGCGGCTCAGCGCGGTGACCGCGCGCGGGGCGACGCCGCGACCGCGTGCCCACGACGCCGTCCAGTAGCCCACCTCCGGCGCCGGGCGCTCCGGCGTGACCCCCTTGAGCACCACGTTGCCCACCAGTCGAGCGCCGTCGGCCTGCTCTTCGAGGACGGCGAAGCTGTACCGCCGGCCGTCGGCCCAGTCCCGCAGGGCGCCGTCCAGCCACCGCCGGGCCTCGGCGGCGGTGGTCACCGGGAATCTGGTCCAGCGGCGCAGCACCGGATCCCGGTACGCCTGCACCAGCGCATCCAGGTCGTCGGCGCACCAGGGGCGCAGGGCGACACCCGGCGTCGAGGGCGTGCCGGGTGTCCGCGATTCGATGAGCATCGGCACAGTCTGCCGTGGCCGTGGCCCGGGGGTCAGCCCCGACGGCTACGCCACCGCCGCCACCAACTGCGGCGGGGCCGGCGCGCCGTCGTCACGACGGTCGCCGGTTCGGTGGCGGTCGTCGTGACCTCGGGCCGGGCCCGTTCCGCGCGCCAACGGCGGACCACGTCATCGGCGTTGACCGGCCGCACCACGACCCGGGGGCCGTCGGGGTTGCGCAGCCACGCCACGATCTGCGCGTTCAACTGCGCCACGAAGTCGCGGACGGACTCCTCGGTGGGCAGGTCACGGACCTCGTCGGGGACCTGCTCGATGCGCCGGCGCAGTTGCAGCGACATGGGCAGGAGCAGGTCGCTGGGGAGTGCCTCGCGCTCCAGGAAGCTCTTGATCCACCACGACTCGTCGTACGGCGCCCCACGACCGGGGATCGGCTTGCCCATGCCGGGCAGGTTGTCGAACTCGCCGCGCTGAACGGCATCCTGGATCTTCGCCTCCACGGACGCTTCCCACGCCTCGGTCACCGTGCGGCACCTCCCTGGCCACCGTAACGCGCCGCCTCCGGCCGGCGACGCGCACTTGTCAGGGGTCAGCGCGCCCGCCACGGTGCGCATTCCCGCCGCAGCGCGGCCGGCGGCACCGAACGCGAGTGGATCACCCGGGATCGCAGGCCACGGCCTTCGAGGTGGCCCTGGGTGGGGATGTTCATCCCGATTACGGTCGGTGTGGGAACTACCGAACGGGGGGGGCGTCATGGTGGGTACGGGTGCACTACTTGGCATCGCGTTGGTGGCGTTGGGGCTGGTACTCACCCCCGGCCCGAACATGGTCTACCTGGTGTCCCGCTCGGTGGCGCAGGGCCGACGGGCCGGGCTGATCTCGCTGCTCGGGGTGGCCGCCGGCTTCGGCGTCTACCTGGCGGCGGCGGTCGCCGGCCTGGCCACCGTCTTCGTCCTGGTGCCGACGCTGTACGCGGTGGTGAAGCTGGCCGGTGCCGGCTACCTGCTCTGGCTGGCCTGGCGGACGCTGCGTCCGGGTGGGCACTCGCCGTTCACGCCGGCGCCGCTGCCGCCGGACCCGCCCCGGCGACTGTTCACGATGGGCCTGGTCACCAACCTGCTGAACCCGAAGATCGCGATCCTCTACGTGTCGCTGCTGCCGCAGTTCATCGACCCGGCGCGCGGGCACCTGGCCACGCAGAGCCTGCTGCTCGGTCTGACCCAGATCGCCGTCGCGCTGAGCGTGAACGCGCTGATCGTGCTCAGCGCCGGCTCGCTGGCCGGGTTCTTCGCCCGCCGGCCGGGGTGGCTGCGGGTGCAGCGCTGGGTGACCGGCACGGCGCTCGCGGCGCTGGCCGTCCGCATCGCCGCCGACCGCTCGCGCGCGGCCGTCGCCACGCCCTGACCCGGGCGGTCACCGCCCCCGGTGGCGGTCGACCATGCCGGCGGCCAGCGGCGCGGCGTCCAGGTCACCGGCGGCGAGGCGGGCGGCGAGGGTACGCCGCACCAGCCGGTCGGCCAGCGCGGGCGCGTGCCGGCCGACGGCCATCTCCAGGCGACCGCGTGCGGTGGTCGCCACGTCACGGGGCGCCCGCCGGGCGGTGGCGGTGCGCAGGATCGCCGCGACCACCCCTTCGACGGGCTCGGGGCGGGACACCCCCCGCAGGGACAGCCCGGCCGCGGCGGTGCTGTCGTGGATCGGTGAGGCGACCATGCTGGGGTAGACGACGCTCACCCCGACGTGGGTGCCCACCTCGTGGCGCAGCGCGTCGGCGTAGGCGACCAGGGCCCGCTTGCTCACCCCGTACGCGGCGGCGAGCGGCAGGGGCAACACGGCCATCCGGCTGGCCACGAAGATCACCCGCCCGCGGGCGGCCAGCAGCGGGGGTAGCGCGGCGGCGGTGGTGCGCCAGGCGGCGAGCAGGTTCACCTCCAGTTGCTGGCGGACCACCTCGTCGGGCGGCAACTCGGCCGGCGCGGGACCACCGACCCCGGCGTTGTTGATCAGCAGGTCGAGTCCGCCGAGCCGGTCGACGGCGGCCCGCACCGCCGGTGGCACGGCGTGGGGGTCGGTCAGGTCGCAGCCAAGCACCGGAACGTCGTCGTCGGGGCGGGCGTGCAGGTCGAGCCCCACCACCCGGGCGCCGGCCGCGCTCAGCGCCGCGCCGAGGTGGCGCCCGAAGGTCCCGCTCGCCCCGGTGACCAGCACCCGCCGACCGGTCAGGGACCGACCGCTCACCGGGGTGCACCCACCGAGGCCGCCGCGCCGGAGCGGGCGCGGCGCGTCCCGGCGGTCAACTCCCGGGCCAGCTCGGCCAGGTAGACGTCGAAGTCCACCCGCATCGCCGGGCGGCGCTGACCCCAGCGGGCGGTCGCGGCCCGCAGTTCGGCCCGGCAGGCGGCGCGCTGCCGCTCCGGGTCAGGCAGCGCGTACCGGCCGGCGAGGTGCGCCGCGACCAGCTTGGCCTGCGCCTCCACCAGGGGGAACGCGGAACCGGTGGACTGCATCAGCCCGACGAAGCTCAGCCCGGGGGCGTCGGGGTGGAACACGTGCCGGTACAGCGGCAGGGTGTCGGCGCCCCCGGCGAGCAGCGCCGGGTCGAGGAACGGGATGTCCACCCGGTAACCGGTGCACCAGATGATCAGGTCGACGCTGTCGCTGCGGCCGTCGGTGAACTCCACCCGGTCGCCGTCGAGGGCGGCGACGCCGGGCCGGGCCTCGACGTCGCCGTGGGTCAGCCGCGACAGCAACCCGTCGGAGAGCGTCGGATGGTCCTGCAGGAAGCCGTGCGTCGGCGCGGGCAGCCCGTAGCGGGCGGGGTTGCCGACGGTGGCGCTCAGCATCGTCTGGCTGATGCGTTGGCGCAGGCGCCACGGCAGTCGGCGGGCCAACGCCCCGTTGAGGGTGTCCGAGGGGCGACCCAGCAGGTACTTCGGCACCACCCAGACGCCCCGGCGTAGCGACAGCAGGGTGCGGCTGGCGGCGTACGACGCGTCCACGGCGATGTCCATCGCGGAGTTGCCGCCGCCGACGACCAGGACCCTTCTGCCGGCCAACTGCTCCGGGCCCCGGTAGTCGTGGCTGTGGATCTGCTCGGCGGTGCAGGTGCCGGGGTGCCCGGGATCGGGCAGCCGGGGCACCCGGTTGTGCCCGTTGGCGACGACCACGGCGTCGACGGTGACCTCGACCGGGCCGGTCGGGCCGCTGGCGGCCACCGTCCAGGTGCCGTCGGGATGCCGGGTGACCCGGTCGACGGTGTGGCGCAGCCGGATGGTGTCGGCCAGCCCGAAGCGCGCGGCGTAGTCGGCGAGGTAACCGGCGACGCGACGGTGGTCGGGGTAGTCGGGCCAGTCGGCGGGCATCGGGTGGTCGGCGAACTGGGTGCGACCACGGCTGGTGTTGAGGTGCAGCGTGCGGTAAGCGGGCGAGTCGGGCGCCCCGTACACCCAGAGGCCACCGACCTGCTCGGCGGCCTCGAAGCCGACCGTCGGCACGTCGGCGTCGCGCAGTGCCTTGACGGCGGCGAGCCCGGCGGCGCCGGCCCCGATCACCGCCACCCTAGGTGGTACGCCCATTGCCGCCCCCATTAATCCAACGTCCGATGGATAATCGTCGCGCGGCGGCGGCCCGTCAAGAGGTCGGTGATCCGTACAGCCCGTCGAGCAGGCGGTGCACGAACGCCCGGAACTCGCGCCGTTCCCGAGCGCCGGGCGCGCCGGCGGCCAACGCCACCACGTGCCCGTGCGTCGCCCACACCAGACTCCGTACGGTGATGTGCGGGGTCGGCTCGGCCAGCGCGCCGGTCGCCGCGGCGGCGGTGAGCAGCTCCGCGACCAGCCGGTACAACGGGTCGGCGTAGCGCTGGTCGAGCTCGGCGTGCCGCTGCGGTTCCAACCAGCGGCGCAGCCACAGCGCGGTGGTCTCGGGGCGGTCCTCCAGGAAGTCCACGAAGACGTCGACCAGCTCGTGCAGGGCCCGCCGCGCCGCGTGCGGACCCGCGTCGAGAGCGGTGCGGGCCTGCTCGGCGGCCTCGATCAGCACCTCCCGCTCGGCGGCGAACACCCGGGCGAAGCACGCGTCGTAAAGGGCTGCCTTCGTACCCGTGTGGTGCGCGACAGTGGCGACGTCGACCCCGGCGGCGGCGGCGACCTCCCGCAGCCCGACGGCGTCGAAGCCCCGGTCGGCGAAGAGCGCGGTCGCCGCGGTGAGCACCACCTCGCGGGTCGGCCGGGTCTCGTCGCGGCGGGGCCGACCCGGGCGGCGGCGGGGCATGGTCATGGTCGCCATTCTGCCCCTAGAATCCAGCAACCGTTGGATTGCGGAGAGGATGCGGCGATGACCGGGCTGGACCGGCGGCCCGCGGCCGCCACCGACACGACGTTGCCGCGCGGCCCCCTGGCGGGCTTCGCGGCCGGCTCGCTCGGCATGGGTGTCTGGGTGACCGTGCCCGGCCTGCTGCTGCTCTACTTCCTCACCGACGTGCTGGCCGTCGGGCCGTGGCTGGCCGGCCTGGCGCTGCTGCTGCCGAAGGTCGCCGACGTGCTGCTGCACCCCTGGGTGGGGCACCGCGCCGACGTCGAGCAGGCCCGCCGCGGCGACCGGCGTCGCCTGCTGCTGCTCGGCTGCGCCCTGCCGGTCGCGTTCGCCGCGCTCTTCGCGGTGCCCGGCGGCCTGACCGGCGCGCCGGCCGCCGCGTGGGTGGCGGTGTTCTTCATCGCCGGCAATCTGCTCTTCGCCGCCTACCAGGTCCCCTACCTGGCCACCCCGGCCGACCTGCGGATCGGCTACCACGAACGCACCCGGCTGATGGCGTTCCGGATGGTCGTGCTGACCCTGGGCATCCTGGTCTCCGGGCTGCTGGCCCCGCTGCTGACCGGCGGTGACGCCGCGACCCGGGGCGGCTACCAGCGCATGGGCGTGGTCCTCGCCGTGGGGATGCTGGTGGCCATGCTGGTCGGTGTCGCCGGCTTCGCCCGGCTGCGCGGGTCCGCGCCGGCCAGCACCGCGTCCGGGCACGGCGGGTGGCGGGCCCTGCGCACCGCGCTGCGCGACAGGCAGTTCCGGTGGCTGGTCGCCGCGTACCTGGCGATGTCCACCACCACCCATTTGGTGCTCGCCGGGGTGCCCTACTACGCCGAGTACGAGCTGCGCGCGCCCGGCCTGACCACGGTGCTGGTGGCCGCGTTCGTGGCGCCGGCGCTGCTGGTCACCCCGGCCTGGCTGGTGGTGGCCCGACGTGTCGGCAAGCAGCGGGCGCTGCTCGGCGCGCAGGGCGCGTTCGCCCTCGGCTCGCTGGTGCTGGCGGTGGGCCGCCCGGCCGGCCTGCCGGTGCTGGTCGCCGCGGTGGCGGTGCTCGGGGTGGCGTTCGCCGGCATGCAGTTGCTGCCGTTCTCGATGCTGCCCGACGTGATCCGCTCCGCCAGCACCACCGGCGGCACCGGGGCCGGCACCTACACCGGGGTGTGGACGGCCACCGAGGCCACCGGCGCGGCGCTGGGCCCGTACGCGTACGCGCTGTGCCTGACCGTGGGTGGTTTCGTGGCCTCGACGGCCGGTGAGTCGCCGGTGCAGCCGGACGCCGCGCTCGCGGCGGTCCGCTACGGCTTCGGGTTGCTGCCGGCGGTGGCGATGCTCGCGGCGCTGCTGCTGCAACGCCGTTACACCCTGGACGCGACGGCCCGGGCGACGAGCTGATCGGCCGGCACTAGACTTCGCCCTCGATGGACGCCCAGCCCAGCACCACCGAGACCCGCCCCTGCGCCCACTGTGGACGGCCGGTGCCGCAGCGTGTCGGCGCGGGTCGACCGTTTCGCTACTGCCGCGACAACGACGGCGCCTGCCAGCGTGCCTCCCGCAACAGCCGGATGCGGCACCGCAACGCCCCCGGCCTGCCCGGGCAGGTGGCCCGCACCTGGGAGGCGGTGGACCGGCTCGACCAGATCGTCGAGACGTTGACCGAGTCGCTGCACGCCGAGTTGTCCCCGGTGGGGGTGCAGCGGCAGCTCGCCCAGGCCCGCGCGGAGGCCGCCACCGAGATCGCGGCGGCGCAGACCGAACGCGACGAGGCCCGCGACGACGCCGAGGCTGCGGCGGCCGACGCGGCGCGGGCCCGCGAGCAGGCCCGTGACGCCCGCGCCGAGGCCGACGACGCCCGCCAGCGCGCCGAGCAGGCGCAGCGGCAGGCTGCCGCCGCCGACGAGCGGGTCCAGCACGCCGAGGCCGCCCGCGACCAGGCCCGCCACGAGGCCAGCGCCGCCGAGGCGCTGCGCGCCCAGGCCGAGCGCGACCGGGACCAGGCCCGCGCCGAGGTGCGTGACCTGCGCACCGAACGCGACGCCGAACGGCAGCGGGTGGCCGACCTGAGCGTGGAACGCGACGCGCTGCGCGCCGAGGCCGAACGGGCCAACCGGGCCGCCGCCGAGGCGACCGAGCGGGCCGGGCGGTGGCAGGCCGAGGTGCAGGACGTCCGGCGCCAGATCGAGCAGTCCCGCGCCGACGCCGCGAGGACCCGCGCCGAGGCCGCCGACGCCGCCCGGGCGCGCGAGCAGGCCGACCGGGCGCGCGACCGCGCCGAGGTCGCCGCCCGGCAGGCCGACGACGCCCGGCAGGAGGCCGCGGAGCTGACCGCGCGGCTGCGCGCGGAGGTCGCCGCCCTGGCCGCCCAGCGCGACACGCTCACCGCGGAGTTGACCGCGGCCCGGCAGGCCGCGGCGACCGCCGAGGGTCACCGCACCGCCCTGACGGTACGACTCGACGCCGCCGAGACCGACCGGGACCTGGCCCAGCGGCGGGTGGCGCAACTCGGCGACCAGGTCAGTGACCTGGCGTTGGCGCTGGCCCGCCTCGGCGCCGCCACTTCCGGCGACGCCACCTGATGATCGTGGCGCAACCTTCGGTAGGCTCGGGCGGTTAACCTCCCCGGTGGCAGCGGACACACACCGTTGTCCCGACCCGCCTGGGGATCACCTCACCGGGTGAGCGTCCCGGCCGGCTACCCTTGGTCCCGGCCCACCCGTGGACGCCTCACGCCCTCGGGCGGGAATGGCTCGACGGGGACGCACCGTTACACCCAGAAGACCAGCACCACGAACGAGGGGAAGTCGATCATGGGCGAGCGTATGCTGCGCGGAAGCCGCCTTGGCGCGGTGAGCTACGAATCCGACCGCAACACGGAGCTCGCGCCGCGTCAGACCCGCGAGTACCTCTGCGCCAAGGGCCACCAGTTCGAGGTGCCGTTCGCCGTCGACGCCGAGGTCCCGACGACCTGGGAATGCAAGTTCGACGGCAGCGTCGCCCGACTCGTCGACGGCAGCGAGCCGGAGCAGAAGAAGGCCAAGCCGCCGCGCACCCACTGGGACATGCTTCTGGAGCGGCGCTCGATCGCCGAGCTGGAGGACATCCTCGAGGAGCGGCTGCAGGAGGTTCGGACCCGCCGCGGCCGCGCCTGAGCCGCACGACGCACAACGACGACGCCCCCGGGGTTTCCCCGGGGGCGTCGTCGTGTCTGTGCGCGGTCAGTGGCTGGTCTCAGTCTCAGTGCCGACCGGGCTCGACGATCTCGCCCTCGATGGCCCGGCCGCCGTCGACCACCACCGGCTGTTCCGGCTGTGGAGTCGGTTGCGGGGTCGGTTGTGGCGCACCCTGGCGTACCCGCACCGTGCGGGGCCCGAACAGGTCACCGGCGACCATCGACGACACCCGCCGCTCGGTGGCGCGTCGCACCCCGGCGTGGGCCAGTCGACGCACCGGCGGCACCAGCAGCAGCAACCCGACCAGCCCGCTGACCAGGCCGGGCACCGCCAGCAACAGCGCGCCCGCCAACCCGACGAGCCCGTCGGTCACCTGCCCGCCCGGGGGCTGCCCGGCCGCCGCCGCGGCCCGGAACCCACGCCAGGCGCGCATGCCCTCGCGGCGCAGCAGCACCAGCCCCAGCAGGGACGCGGCGAACACCAGCAACACCGCCGCCCCGAACCCCAGCGCCCGTCCCACGCCGACGAAAACCGCCAGCTCCAGCACCACCGCCAGCAGCAGGGCCAACGGTACGAACCTCAGTCCTCGGCGCATCTCACCTCATCGCCATTCCTGCGGACACCACGGACGTGTTCCGCTCATCCAGCATGACACGGCCGCGCTCACGGCCACCGTGCCTGACCGCTCACGGCCACCGTGCCTGACCGGTGGCCGTGCCGTGCAGGCCCCGGCGTACCGCCTGGCGCCGGTCGCGCACACCCCAGGCGGTGATCCGCCACAGCGCCTCGGCCACGATCTTCGGGCTCATCTTGCTGTCGCCGCGCTCCCGCTCGGCGAAGGTGATCGGCACCTCCACGATCCGCACCCCGGCCCGGTGCGCCAGCCGCGACAGCTCCACCTGGAACGAGTAGCCCTGCGAGGTCACCGACCCCAGGTCGATGGCGTCCAACGCGCTGATCCGGTACACCCGGTAGCCGCCGGTGGCGTCCGACACGGGCATGCCCAGCGCCAGGCGCGCGTACAGGTTCCCGCCGCGCGACAGCAGCAGCCGCCGCAGCGGCCAGTTGAGCACCCGCGCGCCGCGGGTCCACCGGGAGCCGATCACCACGTCGGCGTCGCGGGCGGCGGCCAGCAGCGCCGGCAGGTCCTCCGGGGCGTGCGAGCCGTCGGCGTCCATCTCCACGACCGCCTGGTAGCCCCGCTCGCGCGCCCACCCGAACCCGGCCAGGTACGCCGCGCCCAGGCCCTCCTTGCCGTGGCGGTGCAGCACCTGCACGTGCGCGTCGCCGTCGGCGAGAGCGTCGGCGATCGCGCCGGTGCCGTCGGGGCTGTTGTCGTCGGCGATGAGGATCTGCACCGCCGGGGCGGCGCGCCGGACCCGGCCCACGATCACGGCGATGTTGTCGGCCTCGTTGTAGGTGGGGATCACCACCAGCACCCGGCCCACCCCGGGCACCTCGTCCGCGCGTCGGATCGTATCGGTCGCCTGGATCACGGTTCCTCCGCTCCCGCCGGCGTACCGGCTGTTGCTATCCGGGCCTGACCCGCTGCCGCCGGCGCAGCACCGCCGCGCCGACCAGGGCCGCCGCGGCCAGCGCGGCGAGCGCCACCTCGGGCCACCAGCCGAGGCGGGTGGCGAGGGTGCGTCCGTCGTCGAGCCGCAACTGCCGCACCACGACCTCCCGGGTGTTGAACCCGGTGGCATCGCTTACCCGCCCGTCGGGTGCGACGAACCCGGACACTCCGACCGTGGAGGCCATCAACGCCGGCCGTCCGTGCTCCACCGCCCGCAGCCGCACCATGGCCATCTGCTGGCGGGCCTCCGCCACGTCGAAGGTGGCGTTGTTGGTCTGCACCACCAGCAGTTGCGCGCCGCCGGTGACGGTGTCGCGGACCACCTCGTCGTAGGCGACCTCGAAGCAGATCACGTCACCGAGCACGGCGGGGCCGGCGCGTACCACGCCCGGGGTGCTTCCGGGCACGAAGTCGTTGCGGATCAGGTCGACCTGCTTGCTGACCATCCGGGCCACGTCGCGCAGCGGCACGTACTCGGCGAAGGGCACGGGGTGGCGTTTCGTGTACAGCTGGTCGAGGTCCGGGCCGGTGCCGGGGTGCCACAGGATGCCCGCGTTGCGGACCTGCCCGGCGTCGGGGCCCAGCAGCACCGCGCCGACCAGGATCGGCGCGCCGATGGTGTCGGCGGCCTGGGAGATCCGCGCACCGGCGGCGGGGTTGCGCAGCGGGTCGATGTCGCTGGAGTTCTCCGGCCACACCACCAGGTCGGGTCGCCGTTGCTGCCCGGCGGCGACCCGCGCGGCCAGCTCGATGGTGGCGTCGACGTGGTTGTTGAGCACCGCCTGCCGTTGGGCGTTGAAGTCCAGGCCCAGCCGCGGCACGTTGCCCTGCACGATCGCCACGGTGACGCTGGTGCCGGACCCGGCGGTGGCGACCGGCACCAGCAGAGCCCCGGCGGTCAGCGCGACGGCCACGACGGCCGGTACGACCACCGACGCCCACCGGCGCCCCGCCGTCGCCCCGGCGGGTGACCGGCCGTCCAGCGGGCCGTCAGCGCCCGGCACGACGCCACTGGGCGGGGGCGCGGGGCGCCGGGCGGTGACCCAGGCCCCCCAGGCGGCGGTGACCAGCAACCCACCGACGAGGGCCACGGCGAAGGTGACCAGTGGGGCACCGCCCAGCGCGGCCAGGCGCAGGAGCGGTGAGGTGTCCTGGCTGAACGCCAACCGCCCCCACGGGAACCCGCCGAACGGGGTGCGGTCGCGCAGCGCCTCCTGCCCGACCCAGAGCAGCCCGGTCAGCGCCGGCCACGCCCAGCGGGCGCGGTCGACCAGCGGCGACACCCAGGCGGTGGCCGCGCCCAGCAGCGCCAGGTAGCCGGCCTGCAGCAGCGACAGCAACACCCACGGCAGGTAGCCGGTGTGCAGGTTCGTCCAGGCCAGCAGCGGGGCGAAGAACGCCACCCCGGTCAGGAACCCCAGGCCGGCGCCGGCGCGCAACCGCCGCCGGTGCGCGGCGGCGGCCAGCAACGCCACCCCGACGGGCGCGAGCGGCCACACCCCGTACGGGGGGAACGCCACCAGCAGGGCCAGCCCGGCGGCCACGGCCAGGGGTACGGCGACCCGCAGCGGCAGCGGCCGACCGGGAACGACCGGCTGGGGCAGCGCCGCCGGGGTGTGGGTCTCATCCCGGTCCAGGGTCGTCACCGCTTCACCTCGATCACGGGGCGAAGGTTACCTGGCTGGCGGGTGATCCGGCCGCGTCGGGCCGTCGGGCACGAACCGCCCGGTGGACATGAAATCGGGGCGCGGCTCGCGCCGCGCCCCGATGCTCCCAGGCCCTTCCCGGCCGGTGTGGCGAGGATGGGGCACGACGACCTTCGGACCGACCGGACGTGGACTGGCTGCCCCCGCCGGGCCGTTGTCTACTGGCCGTGCACCTCACCCTGCCCGTACACCGGTAACCGCGGCCGGTTCGCGCCGCCCCGCCGACCCCCGCCCGCTGGACCTGGCCGCCGCGACGATGACGCTGAAACATGTCGCTCGGCCAGCGGACGAAGGGACGAAGCGAACAACAGCCGCTTCCCGTGGTAGGACTCAAAGACGGTACGTGCCGACCCCCGTCGGTTGTCAACCCGCAGACGGCCTGTCGTGTGTTGCGACACGGCGTGTCGGGTCGGCGAGTCTCAATGCGTACGCAGATGGTGACGCAGCAGCGCCTGCGCGGCCGACCGGTGCTCCTCGGCGAGCAGCCCTCCGGCGGCCAACACGTAGTCGGCGTCGACCACCGCGGCGGCGGCACGCGGCAGCGCCCACCCGCCGGCGTGGTCGGCCAGGACCGCCGCCAAAACCTGCCCGGACGCGTCCGCCGGCGCGTGCCGCAGCACCCCACCGGAGCCCACCAGCAGCCGCACGTCACGCAGGTCCCGCCCGGAGCGCTCACCGGTGGCGGCGCCCCGGGCGTGCCGGCGCAACGCCACCGTCGCGGCGAGAGTGGCGATACGCCGGTCCATCCCCCGCTCGACGTCGTCGACGGCCAGGAACGCCGGGTCGGCCGCCCGGCGCGCCGCGGCGGCCGCGAGGTCGTCGGACTCGTCCGCGCTCAGCAGCCGCTCCTCGACGGCGGCCCGCACGACCCCGGGGGCGCTCCACCGCATGCCCAGATCGCCCTCCACGGTGCGGGCCCGCCACAGACTGCCGGCGACCTCCCGGCCCGGCCCGGTGGCCCGCTCGTCCGGCGTGAGCACCGAGTACACGTCGGTGGTGGCCCCACCCACGTCGACCACCGCGAGGTCGCCGCCGAGGGTGTCGGCGAGCACCTCCACACCGGTGAGCACCGCGTCGGGGGTGGCCGCCCGCACCAGCCGCGCGAACCGGGCGCCCCTGGACAGTCGCTTACCGCCGATGACGTGACGCAGGAACACCGCGCGGATCGCCGCGCGCGCCGACGCCGGGGCGAGCACCCCGATGCGCGGCAGGACGTTGTCGGCGTCGGTGACCGGCACCCCGGCGTCGCGCAGCAGCCCGCTCAACTGCTCGCGCACGTCGGCGTTGCCCGCGTACACCACGGGTCGGCGCCACCGGGCGCGGGCCAGGCGGGTGGCGTTGTGGCTGATGGTGTCGGCGTCGCCGCCGTCGGTGCCGCCCACGAGCAGCACCACGTCCGGTCGGGCCGCCCGCAACGCCGTCAGGTCGGCGGCGCCGAGCCGCCCGGCCGCGACGTGCACCACGTGCGCGCCGGCGGACAACCCGACCCGCCGGCCGGCCTGCGCGGTGACCAGCGGCTCGTAGCCGACCACGGCCAGCCGCAGCCCACCGCCGGCCGACGAGCACACGTACCACGGCACGTCGCGGACCCCGAGCCCGGCGGTGGCCGCCGCGACCGCGGCGTCCAGGCCGTGCAACACGTCGGTGCCCACCGTGGTGGGCGCCGACGCCGCGCCGGCCAGGACACCGGCGGCCAGGTCCACCACCGCCACCTTCGTGTACGTGGAACCGACGTCCGCGCAGACCGCCAGGGTCACGAGTTTCCCTGTTCGCGACTGCGGGGCTCGCAACCCCGGCTCACTCCTCGCGACTCACTGTGCCTCTGGTGTTCGCGACTGCGGGGCTCGCAACCCCGGCTCACTCCTCGCGACTCACGCTGGCGGCGGGAACGACCACGGTGCCGGTCGCGGTGACCGCCACTACCGGCGGGTCGAGGACCTCGGCGGCGGACGCGGAACGGTCCGGGCGGCCCCGGCACACCACCGCGCAGCTCAGCTCCAGGGTGCGGCTACGGGTGCCCACCCGCGCCACCCGCGCGGTCACCTCCACCACGTCCCCGGCGTGCACGGGAGCGTGGAACCGCACGTCGGCGTACCCGGCGAACAGGCCCTCGTCGCCGTCGGTGCGGATGCACACCTCCGTGGCGACGTCGCCGAACAACCCGAGGGCGTACGCCCCGTCGACGAGGTTGCCGGCGTAGTGGGCGTGCGAGTACGGCACATACCGCCGGTGCGTCACCGTCAACCCGAGCCGTGCGTCGGTCATACCATCGCCTTCCGTTGCGTGATCAGGGCGTGCACGAGGTAGCTGGCCACCTCGCCGGGCGTGGTGCCCCGGCCGAAGATCCGGTCCACGCCCAACTCGTCGGTCATCGTCTCGTCGAAGCGGGGACCGCCGACGATCAGTAGTGGCCGCCGCCCCGCCGGCATCGCCTCCCGGAACGCGGCGGACATCTCCCGGGTGTTGTGCAGGTGCGCGTCGCGTTGGGTGACCACCTGCGACACGAGCACCGCGTCGGCCTTCTCCGCCCGGGCGGTCTCCACCAACTCCGGCACGCTGACCTGCGCGCCCATGTTGGTGACCTTCAACTCCCGGTAGTACTCCAGGCCCTTCTCCCCGGCGATGCCCTTGACGTTGAGGATCGCGTCGATGCCCACGGTGTGCGCGTCGGTGCCGATGCACGCCCCGACCACCGACAGCTTGCGCCGCAACCGCTGCTTGATGACCGTGTTGACGTCCTTCGCCGACAGCAGCGCGAAGTCCCGTTCCACCACCTGCACGGCGTTCAGGTCGACCAGGTGGTTGACCCGCCCGTAGACGACGAAGAACGTGAACCCGTCGCCCATCGGTTTGGCGTGCACCACCATCGCCGGGTCGATGCCCATCTTGTTGGCCAACTGCACCGCCGCGCCCTCGGCGCGCTTGTCGTGGGTCACCGGCAGGGTGAACGACACCTGCACCATCCCGTCGCCGGTGGTGTCCCCGTACGGGCGCACGATCTGCTTCTCCCCGCTCACGCGGCGGCCTCCAGGATGTCGGTGGCCGGGTTGCAGTAGTCGGCCTCGTGCGCGGCGACCCCGGACAGGCCCTTACCGCGGTCCGCGGGCCGCTTCATGATCCCGAAGGTGCCCTCGGCGATCGCCGTGAGCAGCGTCTGCTCCCCGATGCGCTCGAGCAGGTCCAGCGCCTCACCGAGGACCTGGTTGGCGCGGCGGCGGATGAACCCGCCAGGCGCGGGCACGAAGTCCTCGTGCAGCCCACCGGCCGCGCCGAGGACGTAGCGCACGTTCTGCAGGGCGATGTCCCGGTCGGACAACCACGGCGTCACCACCGCCTCGGTCATCATCCCCACCAGCAGGATGCCCTGACCGGTCAGTGCCCCGGCCAGGTTGAAGAACCCGTCGAGCAGGTTGCCCCGGAACACGTCACCGGTCATGTGCTTCGTCGGCGGCATCCACTTCAACGGCGCGTCGGGGAACAACTCCCGGGCCAGCAATGCGTGCGCCAACTCCAACCGGAACGACTCCGGCACCTCCGGGTTGATCTCGAACGCGTGCCCCAACCCCAACTGCCAGTCCGCCAACCCCGCCTCGTGCGCGAAGAACTCGTTGAGCAGCTGCGACACCGTCACCGTGTGCGCCTCGTCGACCGCGTCCGCGGTGGTCAGGTAGTTGTCCTCACCGGTGTTGATGATGATCCCGGCGCGGGCGTGGACCTGCCGGGAGAACCGCTGGTCGACGAACGTCCGCACCGGGTTGATGTCGCGGAACAGGATCCCGTACATCGAGTCGTTCAACATCATGTCGAGGCGTTCCAGCCCGGCCAGGGTCGCCATCTCCGGCATGCACAGCCCGGACGCGTAGTTGGTCAACCGTACGTAGCGGCCCACCTCCTTCGACGACTCGTCCAACGCCGCGCGCATCAGCCGGAAGTTCTCTTGCGTGGCGTACGTGCCGGCGAACCCCTCCCGGGTCGCGCCCTCGGGCACGTAGTCCAGCAACGACTGCCCGGTCGAGCGGATCACCGCGATCACGTCCGCGCCGGCGCGCGCCGCCGCCTGCGCCTGCGGAATGTCCTCGTAGATATCACCGGTGGCGACGATCAGGTAGATCCACGGCCGCTGCGCCGGGTCGCCGTGGCGCTTCACCAGACGCTCCCGCTCGGCGCGCCGCCGGTCGATGCGCCGGATGCCCGCGCCGACCGCCTTGCGCGCCGCCGACCGGGCGGCCGTCGCCGCCCGCCCGGTGGGCTGGGTGAACCGCACCGACCCGGCGGCGGCCTTCTGCGCCAGCAACGTCACGTCGGTGCTGCCCTCCCGGACCAGGGCGTCGAACACCGGCACCGCCACCCCGTGCCCCAACCCCACATCCGCGGCGACCGCGTCGACGAGCCGGTTCACCCACGGGATGCCGTCCGGGTCGGCGCCGCTCACCCCGGCCAACCGCAGGACCGCCCGCTCCACCGACACCGTGGTGTGGCTGCGGGCCAGGTCCACCACCGGCTGCCCGGCCCGACGCGCCAACTCCCGCGCCCGCGCCACCAGCACCGGATCAAGATCAAGCTTGCCGGTCACGCCGTCGCCCCCGCCACATCGATCAACCGCTCGCTCACGACGACCCTTCCTCGTAGATGACCTCACCGCGCAGCACCAGGCGCCGGCACACCGGCAGCGGCGTCGGGTCGTCCGGACCTCGCTGCTCCGGGTCCTCGGCCTGCAACACCGGCAGACCCCGCTCCACCCCCGCCGGCGTCGACCACACCGCGAACGTCGCCGGCGCACCCAGCGCCAGGACCCCCTCGACGTCCAGGTGCACCGCCCGCCACCCACCACGGGTGTGCGCCGCGAACGCCGAGCGCACACTCATCCGCTGCGCCGGGTTGTGGTGCGCCACCGCCGCCCGCACCGACCCCCACGGGTCCAGTGGCGTCACCGGCGAGTCCGACCCGAACGCCAACGCCACCCCCACCGAGTGCATCGCACCCATGGGGTTCGACTCCAACGACCGGTCCAACCCCAACCGCGTCTCGTACATCCGGCCCGCGCCGCCCCACAACCGGTCGAACGCCGGCTGCATGCTCGCCACGACCCCGTACTCGACGAACCGCGCGATCAACTGCTTGTTCATGATCTCCGCGTGCTCGATGCGGTGCCGGGCCGCCCGCAACCGCTCCACCCCCACCGTCCGGGCCGCCGCCGCGAACCCGTCCAGGACGGTGCCGATCGCGGCGTCGCCGATGGCGTGGAACCCGCCCTGCATCCCGTGCGCCGCGCAGTCCAACAGGTGGTCACGCACCTGCTCGGCCGACACGTACCCGTGCCCGCAGCCGTCACCGTCGCCGTACGGCTGCGACACGTGCGCCGTGCGTGAGCCCAACGCCCCGTCGGCGAACAGGTCCCCACCGGCGCCGACCGCGCCCAACTCCCGGGCCCGCGCCGCGCCGCCCAATTCACCCCAGTACCCGTACACCTCCGGCAACCCCGCGCCGGAGATGCCCAGCAGACCGGTGAAGTCCTCCTCGTCGGAGATCTCCGGACCACCGCACTCGTGCACCGCGGCGATTCCCAACGACGCCGCGTGAGCGAGGGCCACCCGCTGCGCCGCGACCCGCTGCGCCCGACTCACCGACCCCTGCGCGGCCGCCCGCACCACGTGGTGCGCGTCGCGCCGCAACCACCCCGACGCGTCGTACCCGGCCGCCTGCGCCGCCTGCGGGCACGCCGCCAGCAACGCCGACGACACCAGCGCCGAGTGGATCGACGCCTGCGACAGGTACACCCGCCGGCCCCCGGCGGCCCGGTCCAGCGCCGCCGCGTCCGGCAACGTCGGATCCGACCAGCCCGACTCGTCCCAACCGTGACCCAGCACCACCGCGTCCGCCGGCAGGCCCGCCGCGAACCCCGCCACCGCGTCGAGCAGCTGACCCGCCGAGCGCACCCCGGACAACTCCAGCCCGGACAACGCCAACCCGGTGTCGGTGGCGTGCACGTGCGCGTCGACGAACGCCGGCGTCACCAACGCCCCATCCAGGTCCACCACCCGGTCGGCCGGCGGCGCGTCACCGTCGGTCCCCAACCAGGCGATCCGCCCACCGGACACCAGCAGCGCGGTGGCGCTCGGGTCGGCGGGGCAGTGCAGCACGCCGCCGCGGTACAACGTCGAGGGGTTCGTCATGACCTCAGTCTGCCGCGACCCGCGCCGCGAAGAGCTGACGCACCCCCGGCTCGGCCCGCAGCAGCCCCAACGCCAACTCCGCGTGCCCCGGCACGTACCCGTTGCCCACCAGCATCGTCACGTCCGCCGCCAGCCCCTCCGCGCCCAACGCCGCCGCGGAGAAGCTCGTCGCCATCGAGAAGAAGATCACTGAGCCGCCGTCCGCGGTGGCCAGCACCGCCCCGTGCTCACACCCCGGCACGTCCACGCAGACCACCGTCACGTCCGCCGGCGCACCCAGCGCCGTGGTCACCGCCGTGGACAACCCCACCGGGTCACGCGCGTCGGCCAACGCCACCACCGACGCCAGACCGGCGGCCGTCAGCGCGTCGCGCTCCGCCGCCACCGGCACCACCCCGACGGTACGCGCGGCGCCCGCGCGTCGCGCCGCGGCGAGGGACAGCGACCCGCTCTTACCGGCCCCGCCGATCACCGCGACCCGCACCGGCGTCGGATCACCGCTTCGCTGGCGCTCCTCGACGTAGCGAGACACCACCCGGGCGGTCAGCGCGGGCGCCCCGCACACGTCCAGCACGGCAAGGGACAACTGCGGGTCCTCGTCGTCGGGCAGCACCGCGGCGATGGACCGCGCGAACAGGATCGCCCACCCGTCACAGGGCACCTGCTCGCTGCGCCCGTCCCAGCGGGCCAACCCATCGGTGATCACGAGCGGCGTCAGCGTCAACGACACCAGGGTGGCGACCCGCTCCCCCGCCCTGAGCCCCAGCGGGGACCGCCGACCGGCCTCCTCGACCGTGCCGATCAGCATCCCACCCGACCCGGTCACCGGGTTCTGCATCTTCCCCCGGGTCGCGATGATCTCCAGCACCTCGGCGCGGACCGCGTCACCGTTCCCGCCGTGCTTCTCCGACAACTGCCGGAAGCTCGCCGCGTCCAGGTTGAGCCGCTGCACCCGGATCCGCACCTCGTTCGGCGCGATCGCCGCCGACGTGTCCAGGCGCCAGGCCGCCTGCGGCAGCACCCCCGCCGGCTGCACGACGCGGTGCAGTCCCACCGGTGACGTCACGCCAACCTCCCCCTGCCAGCCGTTCGAAGCCCCGGTCAAGGCTCGCGTAACGGGAAAACTTACGGCAGACTAGTTTCTGTACCGAATATTTTCCAGTAGCCTTCGGGCTTCGATGATCAGCCGTAACACCGAGGAGGGGCCGTGACCCAGACCCAACCGGTTGAGACCATCCCTCAACCCCGTCACGCCCCGGTCGCCGCACCGACCGCCGGGCAGCCCTACGAGTACCACCGCCGCCCCCTGGTCGAGCCCGACTGGACCCGCTTCCCCGGCTGGCGCCACGTCACCCGCGACCAGTGGGAATCCGCCCAGTGGCAGCGCGTCAACTGCGTCAAGAACACCAAGCAGCTCCGCGCCGTCTTCGGTGACCTCATCGACGAGACCTTCTACGCCGACCTCGAGGCCGACCAGAAGGCCCTGGCCACCATGTCCATGCTGGTGCCACCACAAATGATCAACACGATGGTGCCGTTCGCGACCCTCACCACCGAGGCGCTGCTCGCCGACCCCATCCGCCGCTACATGATCCCGGTCGCCTCCGACCGACGCACCGACTGGCCCTCACACCCCTACGCCAGCCGCGACAGCCTCCACGAGCACGACATGTGGGTCGCCGAAGGGCTCACCCACCGCTACCCCACCAAGGTCCTCGCCGAACTGCTCTCCACCTGCCCCCAGTACTGCGGGCACTGCACCCGCATGGACCTCGTCGGCAACTCCACCCCCGCGGTCGACAAACTCAAGCTCACCCTCAAGCCCGTCGACCGCTACGACGCCCACATCGCCTACCTCAAGGCCCACCCCGGCGTCCGCGACGTGGTCGTCTCCGGCGGCGACGTGGCCAACGTCCCCTGGCGCAACCTCGAGTCGTACCTCATGCGCCTGCTGGAACTGGAGACGGTCCGCGACATCCGGCTCGCCACCAAAGCCCTCATGGGCCTGCCCCAACACTGGCTCCAGCCCGACGTCGTCGAGGGCCTGGAGCGCGTCGCCCGCACCGCCGCCCGCCGCGGCGTCAACCTCGCCATCCACACCCACGTCAACCACGCCCAGTCGCTCACCCCACTGGTCGCCAAGGCCGCCCAGACCGCCCTCGACGTCGGCGTCCGCGACGTCCGCAACCAGGGCGTGCTCATGCGCGGCGTCAACGCCACCACCCCGGAACTGCTCGACCTCTGCTTCGCCCTACAGGGCGAAGCCGGGATCCTGCCCTACTACTTCTACATGTGCGACATGATCCCCAACGCCGAACACTGGCGGGTCCCGGTCTGGCACGCCCAGCAACTCCAGCACGACATCATGGGCTACCTCCCCGGCTACGCCACCCCCCGCATCGTCTGCGACGTCCCCTTCGTCGGGAAGCGCTGGGTGCACATGCTCACCGACTACGACCGTGAGCGCGGCATCTCCTACTGGACGAAGAACTACCGCACCTCCATCGAATCCGCCGACCTGGAGGCGCTCAACAAGCGCTACGCCTACTACGACCCGATCGACACCCTGCCCGCCGACGGCCAGCAGTGGTGGGCCGACCACCGCGACGACTGACCAACCGTCAGGCACGGATACCGGCGAGGACGAGGTCCGCGACCCTACCGATCACCCGGGCGCTCGTCGTCGCCGGCAACCGCCGTAGCGACGCGATGGCCAACAGGCCGGCGCGGACGTCGTCCACGTCAACGCCGTCGCGCAGCACACCCGCGGCCCGAGCCCGCACGACCAGCACATTCAACGCCTGCGCGTGTTCCCGCCGCTCCTCCTGAAACGCCGCACCCACCTCGCCCGGACCCAACAGCGCCTCGTTGAGCGCCCGGTCATGGATCTGCCGCTCGGCGAACTCGCGGACCACGCCGGACAGCGCCCGCCACGGGTCCGGGTCGCCGAGCGCGCGGCGCATCTGCGCACCGCAGTCCTCGACACGCTCGGCCAGGACCGTCGCGACCAACTCCGTACGCGTCGGGAAATGCCGGTACAGGGTCGCCACACCAACCCCCGCCCGTCGCGCCACCTCCCGCATGGGCACCTCAAGCCCCGCCGACCCGAACGCCTCCCGTGCCGCCGCCACCACCCGACCACGGTTGGACCGGGCATCGGCACGCTGCATCCGAGACATCTCCGACCGGACTCCGTCTCACTTGACCCCACAGCGGAACAGTCGCTCCGTTTCCGACCTACGGTACGACCACCACCACGTCACCCCAGGCAGAGGAGCCCCATGTTCGCCGTGCAGTACGACCGGTTCGGCGGGCCCGAGGTACTCCACCTCGGCACCACCAACGCGCCACAGCCCCGGGCCGGCCAGGTTCGCATTCGCGTCCAAGCCGCCGGGGTCTCCCCCGTCGACGTCGGCCTCCGCTCCGGCCGCACCCCGATGGCCGCCCACCTACCGTTGCCACACATCCCCGGCGTCGACGCGGCCGGCATCGTCGACGAGATCGGCGACGACGTCGACGACGTGACCCTCGGCGACCACGTCTTCGGCATCGTCGAACTGGCCAGACTCGGCGGCGCGAGCGCACAGTTCGCCGTACTACAGCTCTGGGCGCGCAAGCCCACCACCATGCCGTGGACCCAGGCCGGCGCGGCGGGCACCAGCATCGAGACCGCCACCCGAGCCCTCGACCTGCTGAACCTACGGCCCGGCATGACGCTCCTGGTCGACGGCGCCGCCGGTGGCGTCGGCAGCATCGCCGTCCAACTCGCCGCCGCCCGCGGCATCCACGTCATCGGCACCGCCCGCGCCGACAACCATGACTTCCTCCGCCAACTCGGGGTCACACCGGTCAGCTACGGGCCCGACCTCACGAACCGCCTCAACGCCCTCGGCGTCACCCGAATCGACCGCGCCCTCGACGTCGCCGGCGCCGGGTCGCTGACCGAACTGCTCCACCTCACCGGCGACCCGACAGCGGTCCTCACCCTGGCCGACTTCACCGCCCCCACCCACGGCGTCCGCCTCTCCACGGGGCAACTGGGCGGCGAACCCGACGGTCGCCACGGCCTCCCCACCGCAGCCGAACTGTTCACCGAGGGCAGGTTCAGGGTGCCGATCGACGCGGCCTTCCCCCTTGAGAAGGCGTCCGACGCACACCAGACGGCCGAGCACGGATCCCGCCGCGGCAAGATCGTCCTGACCATCGACGACAAACGGGAAAGCTGAACCTCAGCCGCCGGCCAGCACCTCGGACAACGGCGCCGGCACCAACCCTCGCTCACGCAACCCCGCCAGGATGTGCGGCAACGCCTCATCGGTCATCGCCGCGTTCGCCTCGGTCACATGCATGATGACCACCGACCCGGGGCGGACGTGGTCCACCACCGCCCGCACCAACGGCTTCCACGCCGTCGCGAACGGATCACCGCTGACCACGTCCCCGTCGACCACCGTCACCCCCAGCGGCGCCAACGCGTCCAGCGCCGCCGCGTCGTGGCACAACCCTGGAAACCGGAAGTATCGGGTCTGCCGACCGCCGTACGGCGCGATCACCTCGAACGTCTTCGCCACATCGCCGGCCAACTCCTTGACGGGCAGCCGCGGCAGGTCGTAACAGTCTGCGGTGAACGCCGCGTGCCCGTAGGTGTGGTTGGCCAACTCGAAGCGCGGATTCTTCGCGATCCGCCGGGTCACGTCCGGGTACCGCTGCACCCACTTGCCGGTCAGGAAGAACGTCGCCGGCACCTGTTCGCGCTCCAGCAGGTCGAGGATGCGCAGGTTCGCGTACGACCTCACCCGACCGGCCCGCAGGCTGGCCAGCATCCCGTCGGTCATGTCCGCGTCGAAGGTCAACGCGACCTTGGCGCCGGTGCGCGGGCCGTGATCCACCACCGGCGCCCTGGTCCCCACCCCCGTCGCTCCCGGCACAGCCGGCGAGGCGGCAGGAGGCGTTGACGTCGGAACCACAGGCGATGCGCTGGCCGACGGCACGGCGCTCGCCGACGGCACGGCCGCGGAGGCGGACGAGCCGACGAAGACCGGCCGCTCCGGCGGTGGCACCCGGGACGCCGTGCACGCGACGCTGCCGACAACGGCCGCCGCAACCAGTACGACACACCACAACGGGCGAAGCCGGGGTCGGATCACGCGGCAGATCATCGCAGACGCGAAACCGCCTCACTGCCCCGCGCGTACCGTCTCGAACTCCGCCCACCACAACGTGCCGACGTCCCGCCGCGCGCCGCCGGCGGCGGCGCGCGTTACGTCCGTCGGGAGGCCGCTCCGGCAAGCGCTATACCTCAGCGGCACAAATATGACTCTCTGGTATATCGCCCACCAGCGACACCTCGCCCACGGGCACCGAGGCCGCCACCAACGCCCAGCCCAGCGCGGCCAGCGCGAACAACACCAGGGAACGCGGCACGGGGTCACCGGACGACAGTGGCCGCACACGCGACGGGTCCCCGGCAGGCAATGCCTCCCGGGGACCCGTGGACCGCTCAGGTCACTTCGTGAAGGAGTCCTTCACGTTGCGACCGGCGTCCTTGACGTTCTGACCGGCCTGCTTGGCGCGCGCGTCGCTCTGCTGGCTGGCGCCCTCGCCACGCATCTGCTCGTTGTCGGTCATGTCGCCGACGCGCTCTCTCGCGGCGCCGGCCATCTGCTCGACCTTGTTCCGTGCCTTCTCGGTGAAGCTCATCGCGCCTCCTCGGTCTGGCGGTTGTCGGATCTCGCTTGCCCGCTCTCCAGGTGCCGAAACCGGCGGTGCCGGTCGGCACATCCGGTAAGGCATCCTAGGACGATAGGTTGTGGAAGGGTCGCCTGTCCGGCCTGCCCACGATGGTTAACTGACCGCATGGGAGAGCTCCTGCTGATCCGGCACGGCGAGACCACCTGGAGCGCCAGCCTGCGGCACACCTCGTACACCGACCTGGAGCTGACCCCCGACGGCGAGCGACAGGCCCGCACCCTGGCCGCGTTCCTGGCCGGCCGGCGCTTCGTCACCGTGCTGGCCAGCCCCCGCTCCCGGGCGCTGCGCACCGCGCAGCTGGCCGGGCTCACCGTGGACGGCGTCGACGAGGACCTCAGCGAGTGGAACTACGGCGAGTACGAGGGCCGCACCACCGTCGACATCCACGACGACGATCCGCACTGGAACATCTGGACCGACGGCTGCCCCGGCGGGGAGTCCCCCGCGCAGGTGGGCGAACGGGTCGACCGGGTGCTGGCCCGCGTCACCCCGCTGCTCGACCGGGGAACCGTCGCGCTGGTCGGGCACGCGCACAGCCTGCGGGTGCTCGGTGCCCGCTGGATCGGCCTGCCGCCGTCCGCAGGTGGGCGGCTACGCCTCGAAACCGCCACGGTCAGCGCGCTCGGTCACGAACACGGCCGGCAGGTCATCCTGCGGTGGAACCAGCCGGCTCCTCCGGCGCCCGGGACCGCGACCGACTCGGTGCCGCAGCGCTGATCTTCGGTGGCCGGTTCTCGTACGGCGTGGACAACACCACTGTCGTCCGGGTCGTGACGTTCGCCGAGGTGCGGATCTCCTGGAGCACCCGCTCCAGGTCGGTGGGGCTGGCCACCCGCACCAGCAGCAGGTAGAAGTCCTCCCCCGCCACCGAGTAGCAGGAGTCGATCTCCGGCAGGTGGGCCAGCCGCTCCGGGGCGTCGTCCGGCTGCGACGGATCGAACGGCCGGATCGCCACGAACGCGGTCAGCGGCAGGTCCAGCGCCTCGAACGACACCCGGGCGGCGTACCCCTTGATCACCCCGCGCTGCTCCAGCCGGCGGACCCGCTGGTGCACGGCGGACACCGACAGCCCCACCCTCTCGGCCAGGTCCGTGTACGACAGACGGCCGTCGGCGGTCAGCGCGGCGACGATGGCGCGGTCGATCTCCTCCACGGCGTGCAACCTACCGGGAAAACGGCGCGACAGCGACGAGGTACTCCCGCACCGCGCGGTCGGCGCGGCTGCGGTGGACCCACCGCAGCCGCACGCGCCCTTGTCAGTCCTTGGCCAGCGCCCGGGAGATCACCATCCGCTGGATCTGGTTGGTGCCCTCCACGATCTGCAACACCTTCGCCTCACGCATGTACCGCTCCACCGGGTGGTCGGCCACGTAACCGGCGCCGCCGAGCACCTGCACCGCGTCGGTGGTCACCCGCATCGCCATGTCGGTGGCGAAGAGCTTCGCCTTGGCCGCCTCGATCGCGTACGGGCGGCCGGCGTCGCGCAGCCGGGCCGCCGCCAGGGTCAGCGCGCGGGCGGCGGAGACCTGGGTGGCCGCGTCGGCGAGGAGGAACCCCAGCCCCTGGAAGTCGATGATCGAGCGCCCGAACTGCTGCCGTTCCCGGGCGTAGGAGACCGCGTAGTCCAGGGCGGCCTGGGCCAGCCCGACCGCGCACGCCGCGATGCCCAGTCGGCCGGAGTCCAGGGCGGACATCGCGATGGTGAAGCCCATCCCCTCGCCGCCGATCAACCGGTCGGCCGGCACCCGCGCCTCGTCGAAGGCGATCTGCGCCACCGGCGAGGCGCGCAGCCCCATCGTCCGCTCGGCCGCCTGCGGGGTGATGCCGGCCGTACCCGCGTCGGCGAGCAGGCAGGAGATGCCCTTCGGGCCGGGCCCTCCGGTGCGGCAGAAGACGTTGTAGAAGTCGGCCGTCCGGGCGTGGGTGATCCACGCCTTGGTGCCGGAGACCAGGTACGCGTCGCCGTCCCGGTCCGCCCGGGTGGTCAGCGCCGCCGCGTCCGAGCCACCCTGCGGCTCGGACAGGCAGTACGCGCCCAGCAACTCGCCACCGAGCATGTCCGGCAGCAGTTTGCGCTGCTCGTCGCTGCCGAACGCCGCCACCGGGTAGCAGGACAGCGTGTGCACGCTGACCGCCTCGGCCACCGCGAGCCACCGGCTGGCCAGGATCTCCAGCACCTGCAGGTACACCTCGTACGGCTGCGCCGCGCCGCCGTACTCCTCGGGGTAGGGCAGGCCGAGCAGGCCGGCCCGGCCCAGCGTCCGCAGCACCTCGCGGGGGAACTCGGCGCGTTCCTCGAAGGCCGCGGCCTTCGGCGCGAGCTCGCGGTCGGCGAGCTCGGTGGCGAGACCCAGCAGGTCGTGGGCCTCGTCGGTGGGGAGGATCCGGTCGACAGTCATAGCGCGATGAGCTCCGTGGGGGTGGTGTTGAGCCGTTGCACGCCGTCCGTTGTGCAGACGACGATGTCCTCGATGCGGGCGCCGTGCCGGCCCGCCAGGTAGATGCCCGGTTCGATGGAGAACGCCATGCCGGCCTCGAGGGGTCGGTCGTTGCCGGCCACCAGGTACGGCTCCTCGTGCCCGTCGAGACCGATGCCGTGGCCGGTGCGGTGCAGGAAGGCGGGACCGTAGCCGGCGGCGGAGATCGGCGCCCGGGCCGCGGCGTCGGCCGCCGCGGCGGTGATCCCAGGTCGCACCGCCTCGACGGCGGCGCGCTGGGCGTCGCGCAGCACCGCGTAGTAGTCCAGGAAGTCGGCCGGCGCCGGGCCGCCCGCCAGGTAGGTGCGGGTGCAGTCCGAGCGGTAGCCCGACGCCATCGTGCCGCCGATGTCGACCACCACCGGCTCGCCGACGCCGATCGGACGGTCGGAGGTGCCGTGGTGCGGGCTGGCCGCGTTGGGCCCGGCCGCCACGATGACGAAGTCGACGGTGATGTGCCCGGCGGCGCGGATCGCCGCGGCGATGTCGGTGCCGACCTCGGCCTCGGTGCGACCGGGGCGCAGCCACTCGCCCATCCGCAGGTGCACCTCGTCGATCGCCGCGCCGGCCTCGGCGAGCGCCGCGACCTCCGCCGGGGACTTGCGGATCCGCAACTCGCGCAGCACCTCCCCGGCGAGCCGTTGCGCGGCGTCGGGCAGCGCCGCGCGCAGGCCGAGGACCTGCTCGGCCCACATCCGGTCGGCGAGCCCGACCGCCGCGACCGGGCCGTCGAGGGCGGCGGCCACCAGGGGGTACGGGTCGGAGCCGTCGACGTGGTCGACGATGCGTACGCCGGTCGCCGGCGCGGGGGACGCCTCGGCGGCCGGGCGTTCGAGGCGGGGCACGACGAGGGTCGGCTCACCCTCGGCGGGCAGCACCAGGCAGGTCAGCCGCTCCCCCGCGTGGGCGTCGTACCCGGTCAGGTACCGCAGGTCGGAGCCGGGGGTGAGCAGCAGGGCGTCCAGGCCGGCGGCGGCCGTGGCGCGCTGCGCGGCGATCAGCCGATCCGGCGGGTACAGCTCGTCGATTCCCACCCCGTCAGCTTAACGGTCGTTTGGGCAAACCCCCTATTGACACCTGGTGGCCGGAAATCCATCGGCGTTGATTGACTCGGACAGTTAACACTCTTTAAGATTTGGCTGCCTCGAGGCCCACCCGTCCCTGCGTCCCCCCGCACCCCCCGCCCGCGACAACCCTGCGCGGGCGGGTGTCGTCCCCCGCCCACGGGAAGGCCCCCGATGTCCTCACCACTGCGCCGCGCCCTCGCCGCCGGCCTGCTCGCGCTGGCCACGGCCGGCGCCACCCTCACCGTCATTCCCACCGCCGCGCAGGCCGTGGTGCTGCCCAACAACTTCAAGAGCGTCGGCTACATGCCCTCCTGGGCCGGCAACATCAACACCATCCAGTACAACAAGCTCACCCACATCAACTACGCCTTCGTCCTGCCCAACAGCAACGGCACCCTGCAGGGGGTGGACGGAGCCCGGCTCTCCTCGCTGGTCTCGCAGGGGCACGCCAACAACGTCAAGGTCTCCATCGCCGTCGGCGGCTGGAACGACGGCAACGACTCGGCCTTCGAGGCGCTGGCCGCCAACGCCACCAGCCGCACCAACTTCGTCAACAACCTGGTCAACTTCGTCAACCAGTACAACCTCGACGGCGTCGACATGGACTGGGAGTACCCCGACCCGGGCGCCTCGGCCACCAACTACACGGCGCTCATGACGCAGCTCAGCAGCGCCCTGCACAGTCGCGGCAAACTGCTCACCGCCGCCGTGGTCTCCGAGGGCTACTCCGTCGACGGCGTGCAGACGGCCGTGTTCAACCAGGTCGACTGGCTCAACATCATGGCGTACGACGGCGGCAGCCCACACGCCAACTACGACTGGTCGATCAACAGCATCAACCTGTGGAAGGCCCGCGGGCTGCCGGCCAGCAAGGCCGTCCTCGGCATCCCGTTCTACAGCCGCCCCGTCTACTACAACTACTCGTACATCGTCGGACTGGACCCGGCGAACGCCAACCGGGACTGCGCCACCATCGGCGGCAGCCAGCAGTGCTGGAACGGCATCCCGACGGTCAAGCGTAAGACGCAGTGGGCGCTGGCCAACGCCGGCGGCGTGATGAACTGGGAGCTGTCGCAGGACACCACCGGCTCGACCTCACTGCTCAGCGCCATGTACGACACGATCATGGGCGGCACCACCCCGCCGCCGACCGGCCGTACCGGCCAGATCACCGGGATCGCCGGCAAGTGCGTCGACGTGGCCTCGGCCAGCACCGCCAACGGCACCGCCATCCAGCTCTGGGGCTGCAACGGCAGCAACGCGCAGACCTGGACCGTGGCCAGCGACAGCACGCTGCGCGCCCTCGGCAAGTGCGCCGACATCACCAGTGGCTCCACCGCCAACGGCGCGAAGGTCCAACTCTGGGACTGCAACGGCAGCGGCGCGCAGGTCTGGCAGGCGCAGTCCAACGGCACGCTGCGCAACCCGCAGTCGAACAAGTGCCTCGACGCCAGCGACAACAGCTCCGCCGACGGCACCCGGCTGCAGATCTGGGACTGCTTCGCCGGCGCCAACCAGCGCTGGACGCTCCCGGCCTGACGCCTCGTCCGCACGACCCCGGTCAACGGCCCGTAGGGCCCCGGACCAGCCGGCTCGCAGGGTCCCCGGTCGACGCGAAGGCGTCAGCCGGGGGCCCCGGCGTGCTCACCGACCAGGGTGAGCATCTCCTGCACCGAGGCGGCCGGGTCGGTGACCGGGAACTGCACGGCCCGCACCACCGCCGTCGGGTCGACCAGCAGCGTCAGCCGCTTGAACCGGCTCACCCCACCCGCGCGGAACACCGGCAGCAGCAGCCCCGCCCCCAGCCGACCGTCCTCATCGGACAGCAGCGGAAACGGCAGGTCGGCGTACGTGGCGAAGTCGGCGAGCTGGTCGGGCCGCTGGGTGCTGATGCCGTACACCCGGACACCGGCGGCCAGGAAGTCCGGATGACGCTTGGCGTAGGTGGTCGACTCCAGGGTGCACCCCCGGGCGCCGGGAATCTCCGCCCAGCCGGGCGGGTAGCCGTGCGTCCCCGGCGCGTACGCCCCGGGGAACAGGTAGAGGACGGTCCACGCCCCTGTCGCGGCCACCGCGACCGGCTGCCCGTCGGCGGCGGGCAGGACGACCTCGGGCAACCGCCGGCCGACCAGGTCGTGCGCACGGCGCGCCTCGGCAGACTCGGCGTCGGCCGTCGCGGTCAGCTCACCGTTACCCATGAGATGCCTCGTTCCCCAATCCTGTAGCGCGATCAGCACCGGCAGGAGGCCCTCGCCCCTGGGGGTGAGCAGGTAGTCGTAGCGCGGGGGGTGTCGTGAGTACGGCCGGCGCTCCAACACACCGTGCTCGACCAGCGCGCCGAGGCGTTCGGTCAGCGCCCGCCGGCTGACCCCCAACTCGCGTTGCAGCGCGTCGAAGCGGGTCGTCCCGCCGGCGACGTCACGCACGATGAGGAAGGTCCACCAGTCCCCCAGCACGCCGAGCGCCTGCGCAATGCCGCAGTCCGCATCGGCAAGATCGTCTCGCCGCACCCGCTACCTCCGTTGCTCCCGCTCCGACTATAGTCCGTTCCAGTATGGAACGGACTGGCTCGGCGAACGGGGGACGACGACATGCACGTCGACGAACGGGCCGGAGTGTTCTGGCGCTGGTGGACCGCCGGCACGACCAGCATGGTCGGGTCGGCGGTCGGCGCGGTAGCCCTGCCGCTGACCGCGCTCACCGTCCTGGACGCCTCCCCGCTCCAGCTCGGCGTGATCGCCGCCGCCAGCTACGTCGCCTGGATCGTGATCGGGCTGCCCGCCGGCGTCATCGTGCAGCGCCTGCCGCTGCGCGGCGCCCAGGTGGGCGCCGACCTGGCCCGCGCCGTTGCCGTGGCCTCCATCCCACTCGCCTGGTGGTGGGGTCACCTCACCGTCGCCCACCTGGTCGTCACCGCGCTTGTGGTCAGCTTCGCCAACGTGCTCTTCGACGTGGCCAACTCGACGTTCCTGCCCAGCATCGTCGAACGGGAGCAGTTGCAGTCCCGCAACAGCCTCACCTCGGCCACCCATGCCGCCACCCAGCTCAGCGGCCCGTCCCTCGGTGGGCTCGCCGTGCAGGCACTCGGCGCGGTGCCCACACTGCTCGTCGACTCGGCCAGCTACCTGGTCTCGGCGGCCCTGCTGCGCACCCTGCCCGCCACCCGCGTCGACGCGCCGGACCGGTGGCCGCCGATCGGTGAGCTGATCCGTGCGGGCTGGCGCTACGTCGCGTACCACCCGGTGATGGGGCCCAGCATGTGGGCCGCGACGGCGATGAACTTCGTCTGCGGCGCGCAGTTCGCGCTGTTCCCGCTCTATCTGGTCCGCGAGCTGCACGCCCCGATCGGCCTGGTCGGGGTCCTGCTCGCCGTCGAGGGGGTCGGCGCGCTGGTCGGGGCGGCGCTCACCACCCGGATCACCACACGGATCGGCACCGCCCGCGCGCTGGTCGCCGCCGGATTCACCACGGTCGTCGGTGCGTTCCTGATCCCCTGGGGCACCGGGTGGCTGGCGTACGCCGCCTTCGCCCTCGGCAGCATCGTCTTCTCCCTCGGGACGGTGGTGCTCAGCGTGACCACCCGGACCTACCGGCAGATCGCCAGCCCACCCGACCTGCTCTCCCGGGTCATGGCGACCGTGCGGTTCGTCTCCTGGGGTGCGATCCCGGTAGGCGGCCTGGTCGCCGGCGCGTTGGCCGGGCCGCTGGGCGCCCGCGCCACCCTGTTCGTCTTCGCGGCGACACTGGTCGGCGCGCCGCTGGTGCTGCTGCTCTCCCCCATCCGGCACCTGCGCGACCTCACCGACCACGACCAGGGCGACCAGCCGAGCCGCCCCGCTGCGTCAACGGTCGGTTTCGGTAATCGGTGACCGCACGGCCAAGCAGTCTGCGCCGCGCGGCGACCAGCCCGCACGGTCGTTTACCGGCCCGGCGCGTCCCCGCGGCCCCTAGCCTGGGACTGGGCCGCCCGCGCGGACGGCCCGACCGGGAGGACCGACGTGGCAGCGAACCAGGCGAGCCGGGCGGCGACCCGCCGTCGCCGCCAACTGTGGGCCGGGGTCCTCGCCCTCGTCGGCCTGGTCCTGCTGATCATCGGCGTCACCGTCGCCGACGGCGTCGCGGCCTGGGTCGAGGTGGTGGTCGCGATCCTGCTGCTGGTGACCAGCTACGTCGTGCAGCACCTGGCCCGCCGGGAGACCGTCTACCGGCCCGACGAGCGACGCTGACACCACCGGCGGCCGGGCGTACGCCAGATCGTCGGACGGTTGTGCCAGGCTGTCCGGCGTGGCACACCGACCCCCGATCCTGCTGATCGACGCAGCCAGCCTCTACTTCCGCGCCTACTTCGGCATTCCGGAGTCCGCCGCCAAGGCCGAGGACGGCACCCCGGTCAACGCGGTGCGCGGCTTCCTCGACATGCTCGCCACCCTGATCCGGGTGCGGGGCGCCGACCGGATGATCTGCGCACTGGACTACGACTGGCGCCCGGCGTGGCGGGTCGACCTGCTGCCGTCGTACAAGGCGCACCGGGTCGCCCCGCAGGGCGGCGAGATCGTCCCGGACACCCTCTCCCCACAGGTGCCGATGATCCTGGAGGTGCTGACCGCGGTGGGCATCACCGCGGTCGGCGCGACCGGCTACGAGGCCGACGACGTGCTCGGCACCCTCTCGGTGACCCAACCGGGCCCGGTCGAGGTGGTCTCCGGCGACCGGGACCTGTTCCAACTCGTCGACGACTCCCGACCGGTCCGGCTGCTCTACGTCGGGCGCGGCGTCGCCAAGCTCGACGACTGCGACGACGCCGCCGTGCGGGCCCGCTACGGCGTGCCGGCCGACCGGTACGCCGATTTCGCCGCGCTGCGCGGCGACCCGAGTGACGGGTTGCCCGGGGTGGCCGGCGTCGGCGAGAAGACCGCCGCCCGACTGATCGAGCGCTACGGCAGCATCGCCGGCATCCTGGCCGCGCTCGACGACTCCGACTCGTCCTTCGCACCGGGCCTGCGCGCCAAGCTGGCCGCGGCACGCGACTACCTGGACGTCGCGCCGACGGTGGTCCGGGTCGCCCTGGACGTACCCCTGCCGGAGCTGCCCACCGCGCTGCCGAGCGCACCGGCCGACCCGGACCGGCTGCTGGAGCTCGCCCAACGATGGAACCTGGCCGGCTCGGCCCGTCGCCTGGTCGACGCCCTCGCCGCCCCCCGCGGCGGCGAGATCCCCTCGACCTCCCCGCAAGCGGGCTAACCACCCCGACACACCCCGGTCGGGGGACGAGCGGGCGAACGCGCGATCCTGCGCTCGCCCGCTCGTTACCGTCCGTTGAGGTGGACCGGACAGGTCCGTCGAGTCGAGCGGTTCCGCAGGAGTAACCCGTGCACCTCGCCGCGCCGGAGCCCGGATCGCCGCGAGCCAGCGGTCCGCCGGTGCGCGACCCGGAGGGGCCGCGCCGGGTCACCCTCCTCGAACTCTTCTTCGATCTGGTCTACGTGGTCGCGCTCGCGCTCATCTCACGGGGAATGATCCAGCAGCTCGACTGGCACCGGGCCGGCCAGGCACTGATCATGCTGGCGGCCGTCTGGTGGACGTGGGTGATCACCACGCTGGTCACCGACCTGTACAACCCGGAACGCGCCGAGATCAAGCTGCTGATCAGCGCCGTGATGTTCGGCGCGCTGCTGATGACCACGGCGATCCCGGAGGCGTTCGACGACCGTGGGCTCGTCTTCGCCGGCACCTACGTGGCGATCCACCTGGGGCGCGGGCTGTTCCTGATGCCGGCGGTACGCCGCGAGCCGCAGACCCAGCGTCGCGCGGCACGCATCTTCGTCTGGTTCACGGTGTCGGCGATCCCGTGGCTCATCGGCGCATTCGTCAGCGACGACGCCCGGCTGCTGTGCTGGACCATCGCGCTCGCCACCGACTACGTCGGGTTCCGGCTCGCGTACCCGGTGCCCGGGCTCGGGGTGGTGCCGGAGCCCCAGCGCAACGTGACGGCGGAGCACCTCTCCGAGCGTTACCAGCAGTTCTTCATCATCGCCCTCGGCGACGCGATCCTGACCATCGGCACCATGTTCAGTTCGCAGCACAGCGAAACGGAGAACATCGGCGCGTTCGCGGTGGCGTTCCTGACCACGCTGCTGCTCTGGCGGATCTACGTGCACAAGTCCGGTCAGCTGCTACCGATGGCCATCAAGGGCTCGGGGTCGCCGGGCAAGTTCCTGTTCACCGCGCCGTACACCCACCTGCTGATGGTCGCCGGGGTCGTGACCACGGCCTCCGGGTTCGACCTCGTGCTGCACGAACCGAGCGGACGGACGCCACCGGCCTGGGCGGCGGTGATCCTCGGCGGCCCGGCACTCTTCCTGGCCGGACGGGCCTCCTTCGAGTACGAGGTGTTCAGCCGGGTGTCGTGGTCCCGCCCCGGCGGGGTGCTGGCACTGCTCACCATCGCGCCCGCCACGCTGTACCTACCGCCGGTGTTCGCCTCCCTCGGTGCCCTCCTGGTGCTGGCCGGCGTGGCGTACGCGGACTTTCGGCGCAGTTACGGCAAGCCGCCGGAGGTCCCCCGCCCACCGCACTGAACCGGCACCGGCGGGTCAGGGGGCCGTCCCGGCCAACAGCCGGCCGGCGTCCGGCACGTACGGCTCGACACCCAGACCGGTGAGCAGTTGATGCACGGTCGCGGTCGCCGCGGTGAGCACCGGACGACCGAGACGAGCCTCCACCTGCGGCACCGCCGCCAACGACGGCAGCTGCACGCAGGCGGAGAGGACCACCGCGTCCACGTCGGTCACGTCCAGCCGATCGGCCAGCTCGACCAGGCGCGTCGCGGGGATGCGCCCCACCGCCACGTTGTCCGGCTCGCCGAGGCTCACCGCATCGGTCACCTGCACCCCGTACGCGGCGAGATAGGCGGCGACGGTCGCGGTCAACGGCGGCAGGTACGGCGCGATCAGGGCCACCCGGCGGGCACCCAGCGCCCGCAGCCCGGCGACCAACGCCCCGGCACTGGTCACCACCGGCATGTCGTGCCCGGCGCGACCGGCCGCGCGGCCCAACCGCCGCTCGGCCCGCTCGTGCGCGCCCGCGCCCTCGCACATCACCGCCACCAGGCAGGCGTACGCGAGCACGTCGCAGCGGGCGTCGGCCAACTCGGCGGCACACCGCAGGGCGGAGCGGTTCATCCGGGCCAACTCGTCGGGGGTCACCTGGCGAAGCCGTACCCGGCTGGCGTGGGTGGTGAAGCGGACCGTCGGGTCGACGGTCTCGCGTCGGCGCAACATCGCCGGGATCTCGGTTTCCATGGTGGTGTTGGAACTGGGCACGACCAGCCCGACGCGGAAGCCGCTCACACCAGTGCCCCGGCGTACCCCCGGACCTGCAACCGTTGCTGGGCGCTGCCGGCCAGGCGCACCTGGAGGCCGAGCGGCGCGGCCGCGCGCCGGACGTCGTCCAGGTGCAGCGAGCCGTGCCGGTCCACGGTGAGCACCGGCGGTTCTTCCAGGTCGCCTTCCGGCGCGTGGAACGAGAGCAGGGTGACCGACGTGGTGAGGTAGCCCGGGTACGCGGCGCGGGCCGCCGCCTCGTCCCGGTGGGCGAGCACCACCAGATCGTCGAGGTGGGCGAAGTCGGCGGCGAGGGCGCCCGCCTTCCAGTGCGCCGGTTCCTCCGCCGCGCCGGTGAGATGCCGGGACCGGTTCGCCGAGGTGATGTAGAGGTGATCGCCTCCGGTCTCGGCGAGCGCCCGCTCGAAGAGGGCATTGGACGGGCAGGTCAGGCCCGGCGCGATCACCTGGGTGGTGCGCATCCCCTGGTCGACCTGGGTGAGGTGGTCGGGGAGCCGGTCGGCCGCCGGCCCACGGAAGCCGAACGGCCCGGCCCCGTAGAGGGCGTCCATCAGCGCCCGCACCCGACCGACCGGCAGCCGCGGCGAGATCCGCGTCCAGTCGAACATCCCCGGGATCCGGCCGATCGCGGTGGTGATGCTGCCGACCTGGTGGACGGGTCGCCCCTTGGCCAGGTTGACCCGCCGTACGGTGGCTGCGTCCGGACGCGTGACGATGACGTAGAAGTTGGCGAACGCCGCCGCGACGATCGCGCCGCCAGCCAGCGCGCGGGCCGCGACCGCGACGTCTTCGGGGCGGTCGATGTAGAGGGGCGGTGTCGGGGCGTCCATGAGTCCTCCTCGGCGGGGCCGTGAGGCAGTTCTACGTCCACCCACCCGTGTGACGGCGAGGTCGGTCGCGGATCCGATAGCCGACAGGCACTACCCGGTGCGGGCGGCGGATGCCCAGGCGGTACGCAACGGCGGACGGCATCGGCCGGACGGAGGATCCCGCCGGGGTCGCGGCGCGCCACCGTTAGCCGCGCGACCCGATTGGGTACAACGCCTGCACCTCAGATCCACCACATACCTCAGGAGGCAGCGATGCGCGGCACCTCGATTCTCGGAGTCATCGTCGTGATCTGGTTGGTGATCGGCGCCATCGCCGGTGGCCAGCGCGGTTATTACAGCGGCGACGACACCAACTGCGCCGAGGCCGGCACCATCCTGGTCACGATCGTGGCCGGGCCGTTGAACTACATCGGCGCCAACCCGAAGGTCGACTGCAAGCTGCCCGAGCCCTCCAAGTAGGACAGACGCCCGCCGGCCCGTGCCCCTGACTCAGGGGCACGGGCCGGTGCGTTTCGGTAGGGCTGGTCAGGTGTGGTAGACGACCAGGGCGCAGCGACCGCTGCCGTCGTCGGGGTGGGCGAAGCCCAGACAGACCCAGACCTCCGTCCAGCGGTACTGGGTGCCGCCGCTGGACTCCCAGCTCAGCAGGGTGGCCTGGGAGGTGGAGGTGTCGTCGACGGCGATCGCACCGGTGTACCGGGTCGCCCAGTAGACGTACGCGCGGGCGGCGTAACCGTCGGCCTTCCGGTCCTTGACGTAGCTGTAGTCGTACCAGTCGATCCAGGCGTGGCCGGTGCTGTCGATGCAGATGCTTGCCGCCGCGGTGGCTCCCGCTCCACCGGTCGGGCTGGCGACGGTGTTTTCGCCGTGCTTGCAGGTGGTCGCGGCCTGGGCCGGTGACGCGGCGGCGAGGGCTACGCCTCCCCCGAGCACGACTGCCGCGACCACGGCGGCGGCACGGCGGAACAGTCTGTTGGTCATCGGTCAACTCCCTGTCGGCTCTGCCGCGACCTGTCCGGGCGCCGGCACTGATGGGTATCCGTCGGGCCCGCCACTCGTCGGCCAGCGCGACGTGGACGCCGGTCCTGGGCCTCCCCCTCCCGGCCGTCGTCTGGACGTTCCGGATGCCACGAAGTGTCGTGGCCCCACGCTGGGCCCGGGAAGGGCTGAACCCTGTTCCGAACGGACACCTGGGTTTCCGGCCTGGTCAGCGGTGTGTTCGGACCTGTTCGAGGCGGCTGCGCATGGGCACCGTCACACCGCCTACGGCGTCCTAGGAGGCTGGTTTGCAGGCGGTGGCGGCGTTTGTCGGTGCCGCAGCCGGGAACCGGTCGGGCGTCAGTCGGCGGATGAAGTCGGGAGCGTGGCATGCAGATCGGCTACAAGTTGGCCTCCGAGGGGTACGGTCCGCAGGAGATCATCCGACAGGCCGTCCTGGCCGAGCGGGCCGGCTTCGACTTCGTCGAGATGAGCGACCACTTCCACCCGTGGCTGGACGCACAGGGGCACTCGTCCTTCACCTGGAGCGTGCTCGGCGCCATCGCGGCCAAGACCAGCACCCTGCGCCTGGCAACCGGTGTCACCTGCCCGACCGTCCGCTACCACCCGGCGATCATCGCGCAGGCCGCGGCGACCATGGCGCTGATCTCCGACGGCCGGTTCACCCTCGGGGTGGGCGCTGGCGAGCGGCTCAACGAACACGTGGTCGGGCAGGGGTTTCCCAGCGTGCGGGGCCGACACGAGCGACTACGCGAGGCGCTGGAGATCATTCGGCTGCTCTGGCAGGGCGGCTACCAGTCGTACGAGGGACGGCACCTGCAACTGGAGGACGCCCGGGTCTTCGACCTGCCGGAGACCCTGCCCGTGATCGCGGTGGCGGCCAGCGGTGAGGCGTCGGCGCGGCTCGCCGCCGAGTTGGGCGACGGCCTGTTCGCCACCGAGCCGGACGCGTCGATCGTCGAGCACTACCGCCGCGCCAAGGGTTCGGGCCCGCGCTACGCCGAGGTGCCACTGGCCTGGGCCACCGACGAGCAACAGGCGGTGCAGGCGGTGTTGCAGACGAGCCGGTGGTTGGTCACCGGCTGGAAGGTGATGAGCGAGCTGCCCAACCCGGTCAACTTCGACGCGGCCAGCGCGCACGTCGAGGAGAAGCACATCCGGCAACTCTTCGCCATCGGCCCGGACCCGGAACCGCACGTCGCCAAGGTCCGGTCGTACGTCGAGGCCGGCTTCGACCACATCGTCCTGCAGAACGCCGGCCCCGACCCGGACGGCTTCCTCGACTTCTTCGCCAGCGACCTCGCCGACCGGCTGCGCGCGGTGGGTTGACGCCAGCCCTTGGGGCAGCGAACCGCCCGCCTGGACGATCGTCCGGACGGGCGGTGCGCTCGGAATGGGTGCGCGGGTCGACACTCAGCGGAAGCAGTGCGCGATCGGCACCTGGCTACCCTCGCAGTTGGTCGGCTCGTTCTCGACCACCACGCTCTCATCGTCGATCTTGACCTGGGCGTGCATGCCGAAGATGCCGCCGGGCTTCACCGTCGACGCGTTGTGGGTGACCTTGCTGGTGTAGATCGCCACCGAGCCGGCGTTGGCGTAGATGCCGCCGCCCTGGGACGCGGCGCCGACGGCCTCGTTACGCGTCACATCGCTGCCGCGGACCAGCAGGTTCGCCTTCTCGGCGTAGATGCCGGCCCCGAGACCGTGGGTGGTGTTGCCCTCGACCAGGCTGTCGTCGATCGGCGTCAGGCCCTTCACGGTCGAGACGCCGCCGCCGTTGACGGTGGACGTGTTGCCCCGGATGGTCATCGTGCGCATCACCAGCACCGCATCGGAGTTGGCGGCACCGCCGCCGACCTGCGCGGTGTTGTTCAGCAGCTCGGTGTCGGAGACCTTCGTCCGAGCGGAGAAGCTGGCCAGCCCACCACCCTGACCGGCGCTGTTCTGGGTGAAGGAGACGCTCTCCACGTCGGCCGCGCCACGGTAGTTGCCGAGTCCGCCGCCGTACCCGTTGGCGCTGTTGCGGTGGAACTCGGAGCGCTTCAGTGTCAGTACGCCACCGTTGAGCAGGCCCCCGCCCTTGCCCGCGGCGCCGGAAGCGCTGTTGCCGACGAACGTGGAGTCGGTGACCACCATGTTGCCGTCGTTGAAGATGCCGCCGCCGCCACCCTCGGGAGACAGCGACGTGCTCTGGGTGACGGTGACCCGTTCCACCACGGCGGTGGCGCCGTGCACCACGTGCACGCTGCCACCCTCGATGGCCGAGCGGCCGTTGTGCAGTTCCATGTCGCGCAGGGTCAGCTCGCCGCCGTCGCGAACGGTGAAGAAGCGGAACGGGGCGGCCTGCGCGTCCCGGGCGATGGTGGCGCCCGCGCCGTCGATCGTGATGGCCTGGTAGATCACCGGCAGGCCGGCGGTGTCGTCTGCCGGGTTGTGCGGAGGCGCATCGGCGTCGCCGGGGGTCTCCGCCGCGTCGGCGGCCTCCCGGGCGTCCCGGATTCCGCCGTCGTACTGGTCGGTCTCGTGGAACGCCTCGGTCAAGGTGTAACGGCACTTCGGCGCCAGCCGGAGTTCGCCGCCACCCTCGGCGTTGGCCGTGACCAGCGCCGCCACCAGCTTCGCGGCGTCGCACGGCACCGACACCACCCCCCGCTTGCCGGTGCCCGGGGTGGTCGGGCGCTCGGCACCGTCCTCGCCGTGCTGCGGCGCCCGGTCGCCGTCGCGTCGGTCGTCGGCGGCCGCTGGGGTCAGCCGGGCCAGACCGGGGAGGGCGAGGGCGCGGTCGGCGGCCGCGGCCGCTCCGGCCGCTCCCACGACCAGGCTCCCCGCCAGCAAGCCGCTGGCTAAGAACCATCGGGACCGCCGTCTGGGTCGGGTCGCGCGGTCTCCCTCTCGGTACGTGGACATCAACGGTGCCTACCTTCCTGCGTACGTGACGTGACCGCGCGTCGATTCGGGCGCGGGGCGCTCGACGTGTTCGCCGACTACCAAACGTCACGATAAGTCCGTAATACGGACAGGAAGGCGTGAACGTGAATAGTGCCCTCTTTCATCTTCAAAGCTGCCAGATCGACATCGACGTCACCCGCCGACGTGGATGCCGGGCCGACGCAGCGGGTCCCGTTCGGTCCGGCGAATGATCTCCCGCACCACCGGCGGGGTGTCCCCCCGACCAAGGATGAGGTAGCGCGCCAGGTGCGCGATCGGGCTCCCCTCCGACCACTCGAAGTGCGCGTGCGGCCGGACCCCGGTGGCGTCCCGCAGGGCCAGCAGGATCGCGGCGATCGCGTTGGGCGCGGCCGGGCTGTTGGCCCGCAGCACCCGGAAGCCGCCCACCTCGATCCCGTGCACCCGCAGCACCTGACTGAACTCCGACGGATCGACCACCTCGATCTCCAGGAACAACACGTCCGCGGCCCCCGGCACCGGATTCATCCCGCGCTGCGCCCGCTCCTTGAGCGTGTACTCCTTCACCGACCCCGTCTGCCGCTTGTTCGCGATCAGGTGCAGCTGCCCGTCGTGCGCCAGCGACTCGGTGATGAACCGACGGGCCGCCTCGTCGAACTCGATCCGCTCGGCGCGCAGCTCGGTGGTCCGGGTGACCCGGGAGACCAACGAGACCACGATGATGCCGAGGATGAACAGGGCGGAGATGGTGATCCCGTCCGGCTGCTCGATGACGTTCTCCAGCAGCGCGTACAGCAGCACCAGGGTCAGCACGGTGAAGCCGATCGCAGAGCCACGCCGGTGGTGACGGGCCGCCGAGATCGTCACCGCCACCGCCCCGGAGACCATCATCGCCAGGATGCCGGTGGCGTACGCCCCGGCCTGAGCGTTGACGTCGGCGCGGAAGGCGATCGTGATGGCGACGCTGACCACGGTGTAGACGATCACCACGGGGCGTACCGCCCGTGCCCACTCCGGTGCCATGCCGTACGACGGCAGGTAGCGCGGCACGATGTTGATCAACCCGGCCATCGCCGAGGCGCCGGCGAACCAGAGGATGAGCACGCTGCTCACGTCGTAGACGCTGCCGAACACCTCACCCAGGTAGGTGTGCGCCAGGAACGCCAGCGCCCGCCCGTTGGCCCCGCCGCCCGGTCGGAACTCCTCCTTCGGGATGAGCGCCGTGGTCACGAAGGTCGTCAAGATCAGGTACACCGACATGATCAGCGCGGCGGTGGTGAGCAGCCGCCGCGTGTTGCGGATCCGGGCGGCGAGCCGGGCCTGCTTGTCCGGGCCCTCGGCCGCGACCAGGGGCATCATGCTCACCCCGGTCTCGAACCCGGACAACCCCAGCACCAGCAGCGGGAACGCCAACACGGCGGTGAGCAGCACGTGGCCCGGCCCGCCGCCGGTCGAGGTCACCGCGGCCGTCCAGTTCGACACAATGCCCGGGTCCTCGACAATCCGGGCCACCGCGACCACGACGATCACCGCGTTGAGCACCAGGAAGACCGCGACCAGCGGGATGGCCACCACCACCGCCTCGCGGAACCCGAGCAGGAACACCCCGCCGAGGATGAGCAGCAGCACCACCGTCACCACGACCGGCACCAGGGACCCGTGCAGGGCGTCCGGCAGGTACGGGTTCTCCAACAGGTGCACGGTGGCGTCGGCCGAGGAGAGGGTGATCGTGATGATCCAGGAGGTGGCCACGAAACCGAGCAGCACGAGGACGAAGATCTTGCCCCGCCAGAACGGCAACAACCGCTCCAACATCGCCACCGAACCCTGACCGTGCGGGCTCTCGTGGGCCACCCGCCGATACATCGGCAGCATGCCGAACAGGGTGAGCACCACGATCAACAGGGTCGCCAGCGGGGAGAGCGCACCGGCAGCCACCGCCGCGATGCCCGGCAGGTACGACAGCGTGGAGAAGTAGTCCACCCCGGTCAGGCACATCACCTGCCACCAGGCGTGCCGACGGTTCTGCCCCTCGGTGGCCTCCGGGCCGGGCGGCTGCACCTGATGTTGGAAGAGCCACCGGCGCAGCGGGCTGGCCGGAGGCGCCGAGCGGGCCGGGGTGGGCACGCGCTCGGGCACCACGACCCCCTGCCGGCCGCCCGGGTGCGGGCGGGCCGGATCGCGGGCCGCCCGCAGTGCCGGGTCCGGCCCGGTCGGCGCGTGGCGGCGTCCGCTCCAGCGTCGTGGTCTCGCCCGGTGCTCGTCACCCATCGCCAGTCCCACCCTCACAGGTCCTGATCCGACGGTAGGCGGTGCCCCGGCGCCGGGTTGCCGGAACCGGGCACCTGTTCGGCCTGCTCAGGACAGGTCCGCGACGGCGAGCAGCCGGGCCAGCGCGGGTGGGTCGGCGACGGTCACCGTGGCCGCCGGGTGCCGGGGCCGTCCCCCGGGCACCAGCGCCGGCACCGGGACGCCGAAGCGCAGGCAGATCCCGCCGGCCGCACTGCTGCCGAAGGTCGCGCCGCCGTCGGCCAGCGACAGGTGCGGGCCGATCGCCCGCCACCAGCGGTACGGTCCGCTCAGCTCGACGGCGGTGACGTTGGCCCGGTCGGTCCGCAGCCGCCACGGCCCATACCGGATCATCAGGTCCCGCTCGGTGACGGCGACCCAGGCCGTCGCCGGACGGACCCCCAGCAGTGCCAGCACCGGGCGGAAGAGCGGATCGAAGCGGAACGGAAACCGCGTCGCGGCGCCGGTCATCGGGCGCCGGGCCGAGCGGTGGGTCGGGACACCGGTCCACCCGGCCGCAGAGGGCCGGGCCGCGCGGGTCGGGGGCGGGCGGCGGGCCGACGCCGGGCCAGGACGGTCATGGCGCGGGCGTACCCGATCCGGGCCGGCCGACACCCTCGGATCCGCACGCCGTCAACGCGACCCTCGCCCGGCGCTCCCCCACCGTCGGCCGGCACCCCCCGGGCCGGCCGACGGTGGCAGACGGTCGACACCCCCCGCGCCGACCGGCTGTCCCCCGACGTGGCCGACCCGACCTCGGGCGGCCATGCGGGGTGGAACTGGTGGGACGCGCCCCCGCGCTCCGCCGCCCCCCACGGGGCGGAGCGCGGGGGCCCCCCGTCCCGGCTACTGCAGGAACGCCCCGAGGGGCGAGAGCAGCAGCCGGCCGAGCGCCGCGGCGTTGTCGTCCAACCGTGTGCGCTCACACTCGCGGGCGTCCGGATCGTGCCGGCACCGCCAGATCTTCTGCGCGTTACGCCAGGCGACATCGCGCGTGTACTCGACCAGTTCCCCCTGGTACCAGTCGTCGATGTCGCCGTTGAGCATGTCGATGAGCAGCTGCCACCGCTCCAGATAGCCACGACGCAGGCCGGGGATCTTGTCCGCGAAGATGTTGTTGATCTCGAGGTAGTCGTGGTGCTGGTCGCTGCCGTCGACCGGCTCCGACTCCAGGTGGTCGAACGTGGTCACCAGGGCGAACGGCAGGTCGAAGTTGATGTGGGCGTTCACCCCGGCCGCCGCCGAGGGCAGCGGACGGGCGTCCGGCCCCCGCATCCGCTCGAAGAGGCACGACCACGCCTTCGGGGTGCCGGGGCTGGAGTCGGTCCACAGCCGCATCGCGTCGAAGTACCGGGCGGCGAACTCGACGTCGAGCCGGGAGAGGAAGACCGGGTCGACGAAGCGGTCGTCGTACAGCCCGTCCAGCACGCTGCTGGTGATGGTCAGGTAGAGCTTGTTGAAGTCAGCGAGGGGACAACTGGCCTCCAACGGAGGCAGCCGGACCAGCATGTCCTGGAGCTTGGTCAGGTGATCGACCACGGCCGGCACGTCCGCGGGGTGGTCGGCGAGCAGGTCGACGATGTCCCGGTGCACGGGCCCCCAGACCGGTTCGATCATTTCTCCTCCATCGTGGTCGGCGGCATCCCCCGTGCCGTCGTCGACGCGGCCCAGCCTCTCAGCCGACACCCGCCCGCCGGATCAGTAAAACGACGTATCCCGGCGCGCACACGCGCCGGGATACGTACGCAGTGGTGGGTCAGGCCCGTTGGTTGCGCAACTGGATCGCGCTGGCCTGCACGCGGGTACGGACCTGGAGCTTGTCGAAGATGTGCGACACGTGCACCCCGATGGTCCGTTCGCTGATGAACAGCCGCTGCCCGATCTCCTTGTTGGTCAACCCCTCCGCGACCAGGGCGAGCACTTCCCGCTCCCGGGCGGTGAGCGCCGCCAACTCGTCGTCGGACGCGTCGACCGGGACGCCGCGCGTACCGGTGGTGGTGTCGCGCTCGTCCAGCGACACCCGGGCCCGCCCGGCCAGCTCGCGGATTTCCGAGGTCAACGGCACCGCGCCCAACCCCTGCGCGACCCGGTACGCCTCCCGCAGGAGCTTGCCCGCGGTGGCCACCCGGCTGCGCCGAGCCAGCAGCGCCTCGGCCTGCCGCAGCCGGGAGTAGGCCGCCGGGTAGGGGTGATGACGTCGGTCCCACTCGGCGGCCGACACGGCCCACAGCTCCGGGACGCTGCCGTCGAGGCGGCTCACCTCGGCGGCGCACAGGGCCAGGAAGCCCTCCACCACCGAGCGCACCGGCCGGGCGGCCCCGGCGCTCTTGCGGGCCACCCGATCGGCGACGTCGCGCAGCCGGCGCACCGCCGTCGGGTCCACCTCCACGGTACGGCTCGCGTGCGCCTCAGCTTCGGCGCGCAGACCGTGCCAGACCAGCGCGGAGAGGATCATCACGTCGTCGGAGCGGCTCTCGGTGAGCCCGCGCTGCACCGCCTGCCGCGCCACGTCGTGCCGGCCCTCCCACATGGCCAGTCCGGAGCGCAGGGTGAGCAGCGGAATGACGTGTCGCGCCCCGCCGCCGGCGAGCAGGGTCGCCACCGCGTCGAGGTCCCGACCGGCGGCCTCGATGTCGCCGTAGCCCACCGACAGCCGGCACCGGGCCAGCAGCAGCTCCACGGCGTCCGCACCGGACGGTCGGTGTCGCAGGGCCGCGGCCACCACCTTCTCCGCCTCGGCCCACTGGCCCACCCGGAACAACCCGTTGATGGCGATGGCCAACAGCCGGGTGCCCCAGGTGCGGCCCAGGCCCAGCTCGGCCACCCGTTCAGCACCCCGCCGGGCCACCACCACACCCTCTTCGAGGATGTTCAGCGGCCCGGTCAGCAGCTCCGCCAGGTGCAGGTACGCGCAGGCCACGTCCTCGGGCTGGCCGGCACGCTCGGCGGTCTCGAGGGCGTCGCGCATCACCGCCAGCCCGGCATCCGGGTCTTCCAGGCAGGCGTCGCTGAAGCCCAGCGCCGAGCTGGCCAGCACCACCTCGGTGGCCGAGCCCTCCACGTTCTCGGCCAACGCCAGCGCCTCGCGGGCCCGCTCGCCGGCGTCGGCGTACCGACCCAGGTGCAGCAGCAGCTCGGCCAGGCGGGCGGCCGCGCTCGCCCGGTCCCGAGGGGAGCAGTCCTCCGCCTTCAGCGCCCGCTGGTATTCCTCCTCGGCCAGCGCGGAGCGACCGGCGGCGGCCAGGTAGCGGGCGCGGCGGATGTGCAGCGCGCAGCTCGGCTCGCCACCACGCAGCGCGACCAGCTCCTCCAGCAGGGCCAACGCGCGGGCGTGCTCCCCACAGTGGTGGGCGGCCTCGGCGGCGTTCTCCAGCAACTCGACCCGGTCCGCCGTGAGTGGGCCCGGCTCGGCGGCCAACTGCAACGCCGCCGACCAGTGCCGGTGCGCCTCGGCGTAACCGTGCAGCCGTTCGGCCTCCTGGGCGGCGGCCACCGCCGCCGGCAGGGCGCGCGCCGGCTCGCCGGCCAGTCGCCAGTGGTGCGCCAGCCGGGCCTGGTGCAGCTCACCCGGCGCCGTGGTCAGCGCCTCGGCGTAGCGGCGGTGCAGCCCGGAGCGCTCGGCCGGCAGCAGCTCGTGCGCCAGCACCTCGGCCACCAGGCGGTGCCGCAGCCGGTAGCCCTCGTCGGCGCCGACCAGCAGGCGGTGCGCCACCGCGGCCCGGGCGGCGGCGATCAGCTCGTCCTCCGGCATCCGCAGCACCTCGGCCAACAGCCAGTGCTGCACCGGCTCGACACCGGCGGCCACCGCGTGCACCACCGCGTGCGCGTGCTGCGGCAGCGCGTCGACCCGGTCGAGGAAGATCTCCCGCAGCGTCTCGGACAGGCCGTCGCGGCCATCACGCAGATCCCGGGCCAGTTCCTCGATGACGAACGGGTTGCCACCGCTGCGCTGCCACACCTGCTCGGCCGCGTCGGCGGTCAGCGTCCGGCCGACCACCGCGGCGGCGAGCGTCTCGGTGTCGGCCCGGCCCAGCGGCGCCAGGTCGAGTACCCGCACCGTGCGGAGCCGACGCAGCTCGGTGAGCACCCGGCGCAGCGGGTGCGCGCCCTGCAACGACTCGGCACGCACCGCGGCCAGCACCGACAGTTGGAGGTCGCCCAGGCCGGCGAGCAGGTAGAGCAGGAGTTGCCGGGTGCTGCGGTCCACCCACTGGAGGTCGTCCAGGATCAGCACCAGCGGGCGGCCCTCGGCGATCAGGTGCAGGCCGCGGGAGACCCGCTCCAGCAGCGCGCCCGCGCCGTCCGGGCCGGCGGTCTCGTCGGCGAACATCTGCAACAGCCCTCGTACGGCCGAGGAGGTGCGGCCGGGCGAGGCGGAGACCTCGGTGTCGAACCGGCGCAGCGCCTGTAACAGCGGGTGCAGCGGGGAGGCGTCACCGATGTCCAGGCAGCTGCCGGTGAGCACCACGGCACCCCGCTCCCGCAGGCGGTCGCCGATCTCGCCCAACAGCCGGGTCTTTCCCACACCGCTCTCGCCGGTCAGGAAGACCGCTGCGGTCTGCCCGTGCGCGGCGTCACCGAGCAACGCGGACCGAACCGTCTGCACCAGCTCGGCCCGGCCCACGAGCGGTGCGGTGTCCACATCGCTGGCCATGCCACGCAGCCTAATCACAGGGCCCCACACCGTTCTACGGCCGCCGGCCGCTTGTGGTACTCCTCGCGTCGACTTTGCGACTAAAGGTTGCAGGTGGCCGACATACGTCGTTCGGCAGATCCCCCGTCGGCCCAGGAATGCCAACCTCCGGAGGTGATCAGGCAACAGCGGGAAGAAAGGCCGGTGCGACACCCATGACCACCAGCATCATCGTCGACACGCAACGGACCGTCACCCCGCTCTGGCCGGTACCCCAGGAGAGGCGCATCGTCACCGTCCTCTTCGCGGACATCGTCGGCTCCACGGCCCTGGTGGACCGGCTCGACCCGGAGGACGTCCGAGCGTTGCAGCGGGCCTACTTCGACACCGTCGCCGGTGTGCTGCACCGCTGGCAGGGAGTCGTGGAGAAGTACATCGGCGACGCCGTGATGGCACTCTTCGGCGCCCGGCACTCCGACGGCTTCGACGCGTACCGGGCGGTTCGCGCCGGGCTGGAGATCCAGGCCGCGCTAGACCGGCGGCCCATGGTCGGCGGCACCAGGCTGCGCGTCCGGGTCGGGGTCGCCACCGGCGAGGTCGTGGTCGACCTGGGCGACGTCGTCACCGGCGGACACGGCCTGGCCAGCGGCGCGGTGATCACCACCGCGGCCCGCCTGCAGGAGTACGCCGCACCCGGTGCCGTCGCGCTCTGCGCCGCCACCGCCCGCGCCACCGCCGGCCTGATCACCCAGCGCCAGCTGACGCCGGTGCCGGTCGCCGGCCGGGTGCCGCCGATGCCGGTCTGGCACGCCGTAGGGCCGGTACGCCCCGGCGCGGACCGACACGACGGCCCGTTGATCGGTCGACGCCGCGAACTGGCCACCATCCGCGACCAGCTGGTCTCGGCCATCCGGGACCGGACGCCGCGCTGGATCTCCCTGGTCGGCCCCACCGGCAGTGGCCGCAGCCGGCTGCTGCACGAGCTGACCCGTGGGTTGACCACGGTGGACGGACTGTCGGTCCGCTGGTGCGTGGCGGCCTGCCAGCCGTACCCCGATCAGGTGTTGGCGCCGGTCGCGCACCTGCTCCGCGTCGTCGCCGGGATCCGGCACGGCGACGGCCCCACGGCGGTCCACGACCGGCTCGTCGCCGCCCTGACGCCGCTGTACCCACCGACCAGGGTGGCCACCGCGGTCCCGGCCCTCCAGCGGATGCTGACCACTCCGGACGGCTCGGCCGCCGCCCTCGCCGGCGCGGCGATCTGCCGGGAGGTCCTGCTGCGGCTGGCCGCCCACCGGCCGCTGATCGTGGCCGTCGACGACCTGGACCGGGCCGCACCGGCGGTGAGCCGGTTCCTGCACGCGCTGTTCAGCGCGGCGACGGAACGCGGGCTGCCGTTGGCCCTGCTCACCGTGCACCAGCCGCAGTGGGCCGACACCCGGCCCGGTCCGGCCCGACGGGTGACGATCGGACCACTGGCCACCGTGCAGTCCGGACGGCTGCTGCGCCACCTACTCACCCGGGCCGGGCAGCCGGTGACCCTGGTCGACCGGCTGCTGCCACTGGTGGGAGGCCGCCCCGGGCACGCGGCGGCGTACGTCACCGCGGTCGTGGACGGTGCCGACCCGGCGGCGCTCCCGCTGCCCGAGGCGGTACGCCGGGCCGTCGGCGCGGAACTGGACCACCTCGACGGTGAGCGACGGGCGGTGCTGATGGCCGCCGGCACCCTCGCCGGCCTGATCTCCGGCGCGGCGGTGGACCGGGCACTCGGCTGGACGCCCGGGCGGTCCGCACCCACACTGCGCGGGCTGGTCGCCGCCGGGCTGCTGCTCCCCCACCACGTCGACGGGTACGCGTTCGCCGCGCCCGCGCTGCGCCAGGTCGCCGCCGAGCGGTTGCCCCGCGCCCTGCGGGCCCTCTTCCAGCGCCGGGCCGTCGGCGTCCCGCACCTCGACACCGTGCACCGGGACGCCAACCCGGCCGACCGCCGCGCTGGGGCGGGTCGCGCCGGGGCGGTCGACGGCTCGGCGGCGCGGAGCGCCGAGATCGTGCGCCTCGACACCGTTGGCGCTCGGGCCGGCCGGCTCGACGCCGTCTTCGCGGCGCTGGGTCCGGGCGGCGCTCCCAGCCGGGCAGCGCTGCGGGGACGTAACCCCACCCCGACGATGGCCGCCCGGCCAGCCGTGTCGAGTCCCGACACCAACCGTTTGGCGGGCCCTCGCCGGCTCCGAGCCGTGGCGTCGGCGAACGTAGCGCCGACCCGGGCCACGGCGGCGTCCCTGCCTCCGAGCAGTACGGGCGGTCACCCGCCCCGGGACAACACCCGCCCCCCAACGTCGATCCGCACGGTGCCTGCGAGGTCAGCCGCAAACCGGGCGCCCGCTGGCGTCGGCGGCCCGGGCGGCACCGTGCGCGCAATACCCCGCCCGCCGTTGGTCCGCCGACCGGATGGCCTGCCCGCCTCCGCCTGAATCCGATGATCACTTGGTGCCCAGCAGTCGAACTGACCCCTCGACGACTACTGAGCATCAAGTGATCGAGGCGATCAGGGCAGCTCAGGACGGTCGGCCGCCGAACTGCCAGTTGTGCACCTCAATGTCGGCGTACCGGTCCGCCCTCAGGATCGCGCGCGCCGCGTCCGGGTTCGGCGCCCGGATCAGCGCGGCGGTGCCGAGCCAGGTGACGCCGTCGTCGGCCAGCAGGGGCCCGTACGCGATCAGCTCGTCCGGGTCGGGCGGCACGGCCAGGTCGGCGGCCTGCCCGGCGCCGAGGCCGAGCACCAGATAGCGGTTGCCGCCGGTCCGGCCGCCGGGGAAGTCCCACATGGTGCGGCCCAGCGTGTTGTGCCATCGGCGCAGCAGCACGTCCCGGTACGCGCCGGCCTGGTAGTTCGGCTCCTCGAAGGCGAATGCCCGCGCGGCGGCCGGGTCGGGCACGTCGACGATGTGCAGGCTGCCGGTGGGCGTGTCGCCGATGAAGGTCGGGCCCCGGGCGATCATCTCCGCCGCGTACCGGTCCATGTACGACCAGTGCTCGGGCAACAGCTCGTCGCGCAACGCCGTCGAACCGGGGCGGTCACGGTGGTAACAGAGAAACTCCACGCCGCATTCTCGCCGGGTGCCCCGGGGTCCGGCGGGAGCGGGTGGGCCGCCCACCAGCCTGACTAGGATTGGTCTTGTCATGCTGCTACGGGTGCTCGGGCCGCTTGAGGTCGAGGTCGACACAGGCGGGCCGGTCGAGCTCGGCGGCCCCCGTCAACGCGCTGTGCTCGCGCTCCTGCTCGCGGCCCGTGGCGAGGTCGTCTCCGTCGGTCAGATGATCGAGGATCTGTGGCGGGGTGACCCGCCGCCACGGGCGATCGCGTCCCTCCAGGCGTACGTCTCGCATCTGCGCCGCCTGCTGGAGCCGGCCCGCGAACCCCGGGCGCCGGCCCGGGTCCTGGTCACCGCGCCACCGGGCTACGCGCTGCGGCTGCCCGCCGACGCCGTCGACGCCGGCCGGTTCGAGGCGCTGCTCGCCGAGGCACGTACGGTCGGCCCCGCCGACCCGGGCCGGGCACGTCAGCTGCTGAGCGGCGGGCTCGAGCTGTGGCGCGGTCGGGCGTACGCCGAGTTCGCCGGTGAGCCGTGGGCGCAGCCGGAGGTGCTGCGGCTGGAGGAGCTCCGGCTCGGCGCCCGGGAGCTGCTGCTCGACGTGACGGTGCGCTGCGGCGACGCGGCCGAGGCGGTGCCGGAGGCGGAACTGTTGACCCGGCAGGCGCCGCTGCGGGAGGAGAGTTGGCGGCTGCTGGCGCTGGCGTTGTGGCGTACCGGCCGGCAGGGTGACGCGCTCGCCGCGTTGCGCCGGGCGCGGGCGACCCTGGCGGACCAGCTCGGACTGGACCCGGGTCCGGCGCTGGTCGAGGTGGAGGCCGCCATCCTGGGCCAGCGGCTCGACCTGCTGCCACCCGTGGCGGCGACAGCGGTACGCGCCCGGCGGCAGGTGTCCGAGGAGGTCTTCGTCGGCCGGGAGGCCGAGCTGGAGGCGCTGCGGCAGGCAGCCGCCGAGGCGGTGGCGGGCGGGCCGCGCGTCGCGCTGCTCAGCGGTGAGGCCGGGGCCGGCAAGACGAGCCTGCTCACCCGCTTCCGGGAGGGGCTCACCGCCCACGGCTGGCTGGTCACCGTCGGCCGCTGCCCCGAGGTCGAGGGCGCCCCGCCGGCCTGGGCCTGGGTGGAGGCGTTGCGGCAACTCGCCGAGCAGGTACCGCCGGGCGATCTCGCACCCGCGCTCGCCCCGCTGCTCGGCGGGGCCGACGGCGAGCCCGGTGGCGACGTCACCGCCGGCCGGTTCCGGCTGCACCGCGCCGTCGGCGCCTGGTTGGACGCCGCCGCGGCCCGCAGACCGGTCGCCGTGATCCTCGACGACCTGCACGCCGCCGACGCCGAGACGTTGCTCCTGTTGCAGAGCGTCACCGAGATGACCGCCGGCACCGTCCTGTTCGTCGCGGCGCTGCGACCCGCCGACAACGCCGAGCGGCTCGCCGACACGATGGCGGTCCTGGCCCGCCGGTCGCCCCACCGGATCCCGTTGGGCGGGCTGACCGCGTCCGAGGTCGAACGGCTGCTCGGCGCGCTGGCCCGGACCACCGTCGACCCGGACACGGTCGCCGCGTTGGCCGAGCGGACCGGCGGCAACCCGTTCTACGTCCGGGAGTCGGCACGGCTACTCGCCGCCGAGGGCACGCTCGTGGCCACCTCCGACGTGCCCGAGGGCGTACGCGACGTGCTGCGCCGACGACTCTCCCGCCTGCCGACGACGGCCCTCTCGGTGCTGCGCCTCACCGCGGCGGTCGGGCGGGAGGCCGACGTCCGCACGCTCGTCGACGCCGCCGGCACGGACGAGGCCACCGTCCTGGGCGCGCTGGAAGCCGGGCTCACCGCCGGGCTGCTCACCGAACCGGCGCCCGGGCGGGTGCGGTTCGTGCACGGCCTGGTCTGCGACACCATCTACACCGACCTGCCGCAGCTGCGCCGCACCCGCCTGCACGCCCGGATCGCCGCCGCCACCCGCCGGCTGCGGCCCGACGACTACCCGGCACTGGCCCACCAGTACGCCCGCGCCGCGTCGGCCGACACCGCACCGCTCGCCGTCGACTACGCCATCCGGGCCGCCGAACTGGCCGAGCGGCGGTACGCGTACGACGCATCGATCGAGCTGCTCAGCAATGCTGTCGAGGCCGCCGCCACGGTCGCCGGGGACCGCGACGCGCTCCGGGTCGACCTGCTCGGACGGCTGTTGCGCGCCCAGGCGCGGGCCGGGGCGGTGGCCGCCGCCCGGCAGACCCGGGCCCGGGCGATCGACGTCGCCGCGGAGTCCGGCCGCGACGACCTGCTGGTCGCGGCGTTCACCGCGTGGACCGTGCCCACCCCGTGGCTGACCCACGAGTACGGCGTGGTGGACCACCGGGTCGTCGAGTTGCTCACCCGGCTGCTGCGCGCCGACGACCTGGGCCCGGTCGCCCGCTGCCGGCTGCTGGAGGCGCTGGCCACCGAGTTGGACGGGGAGTCCGACCCGCGAGGCGTGGCGGCCGGACGGGAGGCGCTGGCCCTCTCGCGCCGGCTGGACGACCCCGAGCTGCGCGCCCTCGGGCTGGCCGCGCGGTTGCGCACCATGAGCTACGAGCGGGAGGCGCCCGACCGTCGGACCTTCGCCCTTGAGCTGCGTGACCTCGCCGACGAGCACGGGCTGGTGACCTACCGTTCGGTCGCCGAGCAGGCGCTGGGCCACTCCGCTGCCGCGCTCAACGAGCCGGACGAACTGCGCCTCAGCGTCGCCCGGCAGGGGTGGCTGGCCGAGACGTATCAGCTGAACGAGGCGCAGACGATCAACCTGTGCTCGCTGGGCGCCCTCGCGCACATCGCCGGCGACTTCGCCGCCGCGCGGCGGCACTACGACCAGGTCGCGGTGCAGATGCGGCGGCAGGGTTCGCTGCACGCCGAGGCCTTCCACTACTTCTCCGCCGGCACCCTGCTGATCAGCCAGGGGCGGTTCGGTGAGCACCTGGAGGCGACCCGGCGGATACGGGAGTCGTTGGGCCCGATCGTGGACGACCTGCTGGCCCTGGCGCTGATCGGAAGCGGACGCCTCGACGAGGCGCGGGGAATGCCGATCGGGCGCCACACCTACCGCCCGGACTACTTCGAGTCGGCCCTGCTCACCGTCCGCGGGATGGTCATCGTGGCGCTGGGTCGACGGGACCTGGCCCAGCCCGTGATCGACGCGCTGCTCCCGGTATCTGACCAACTGGCCGGATTCTCCACCACCGCGGCCGTGGTGCGGCCGGTCGCGCTGACGCTCGGGGAGCTGTTCCGGCTGGTGGGCCGCAGCGAGGAGGCGACCCGGCACTTCACCCTCGCCGCACGGGTGGCCCGCCGGTGGGGGTCGCCGCACTGGCTGGCCGAGGCGACGTCGGCCCTGGCCGGCTGACCGGCACGGTTGGTGGATTCCAAGCCGGTTCCAAGTGACACCGAGCATGATCAACAGATCTGTGCCAGTTGATCCCTCGGAAAGGTCACCGTGAACCAGAACCACCGCGAAGCCATGGCCGACGTACGCGACATGTACATGGCGCACTCGGCCCTCCGTCGCGAGTTCAGCCTGCTGCCGCAGCTCGTCCGCGACGTCACACCCGGCGACGCCACGCGCGCGGAGGTCGTCGGCGCCCACGCCGAGATGCTCTGCCACATCCTGCACGTGCACCACGAGGGCGAGGACCTGCTGCTGTGGCCCCGGCTGCTGGAGCGCGGCGGCGCGGAGGCGGCGGCGATCGTCCCCACCATGGAGGCGCAGCACCACGCCATCGAGGACGCCCACGCGGCGGTGGTCGCCCTCCTCCCCCAGTGGCGCCGCACCGCACGCGGCGGTGAGCAACTCGGGGACGCCCTGGAGCAGCTACGCGCCGCGCTGATCGAGCACATGGTCCTGGAGGAGAGCGAGATCCTGCCGCTGGCGCAACGGCACGTCACCGCCCGGGAGTGGATGCAGCTCGGCGAGCACGGCATGAGCAAGTCCCCGAAGAAGCAGCTCCCGTTGGCCTTCGGCCTGGCCATGTACGAGGGCGACCCGGAGGTGGTCAAGGCGGTGCTGGCGCACGCCCCGCTGCCGGCCCGGCTGCTCATGCCGATCATCGCGCCGCGGCTCTTCGCCAGCCACGCCAAGCGGGTGCACGGCACCGCCACGCCCCCGCGCATCGGCACCACCGTCCGCTGAACGAAGTCCTGTGGACCGATGGAGTGGCCCGGACGATCACCGTCGGTCACCTCCGTCGTTGCGGATGCGGCATCAAGCGGTATACCTCAGAGGAATATTCATGCCTCTGAGGTATACCGCTCCTCGGCAGCTCGACATGGCGGGCCAGCCGAGCGCACACCGACGCCGCGGCGTCGACCCCACTGGCCGCCGCTGAGTCGGCATTCAGCGGGCGGCCAGGAAGGCCAGCACGCGCGGCCAGGCCTCCGCGGTGGCGTCCGGGGAGAACTCGGGCACGTCCGGGTCGGTGAACAGGTGCCCCGCGCCGGGATAGCGGAAGACCGTCACGTCGGCGTCGGCGTCGGTCAGCTCCTGCTGCCACTCGTCGACCTCGTCCGGCGCGTCGTACGGATCGGGGTCGGCGAGGTGCAGCTGCACCGGCAACCCGGGTCGGACCGCGTCCGGGGCGCCGCCGGTGCCGTGCAGCAGGAGCAGGCCGGCGGCGTCGGGGCGTTCGGCCAGCAGCGCCCCGGCCACCCCGGCGCCCATCGAGAAGCCGGCGAGCACCGTCTCCGGTGGCAGGTCGCGCAGCGCGTCGCGGGCCCGGTCCAGCACCACCTCCTGGCCGATCTTGTCGAGCAGCGCGAACCCCTCCTCGACGGTGTCGGTGGCCGGGACGCCGTACAGGTCGGGGGTGCTGACCTGGTGCCCGGCGGCGCGCAACCGGTCGGCGGCAGCGCGCACGGCGGGCCGCAGCCCGTAGACGGGGTGGAACAGCACGACGTGTCGCATCCGGTCATCCTGCCGCAGTCAGCGATCCGTCCGGTGTGGCCACGCGGGGTGGGTGTCAGACCAGTTCCGTCAGCCGCGCGACGAGGTCGGCGGGTGGCGGCATCGCGGCGATCTCGCGGCTGACCTGCCCGGCAGCGGTACGCAGCCGCTCGTCGGTGAGCAGCTGGGTCAGTGCCCGCGCGGTGATGTCCCGGGGGCGCAGTGCCAGGCCGGCGCCCCGGCGGGCCACCAGCTCGGCGTTGTGCCGCCGGTCCCCCGGGCCCGTGGTGGCCAGCTGGGGCAGGCCGGCGGCGAGGGCGCCGAAGGCGCTGCCCGCACCGCCGTGGTGCACCAGCGCCGCGCTCGCCGGCAACGCCTCGTCGAGCGGGATCCAGTCGACCACCCGCACGTTGCCGGGCAACGAACGGGCCGACCGCTCGTCGGGGCGGACCAGCACGATCTCGGCGTCCACCTCGGCGGCGGCGGCCACCACGGCGGGCATCGGCCCCCGGTCGCCGGGGCCGGTGAGGGTGCTGCGGGTGACCAGGATCCGGGGGCGCTCACCCGGTTCGCGCAGCCAGGCCGGCAGCTCGCCGCCGCCCACGTAGGACGTGTAGCGCATCGGCCAACCGCCCTGGGTGGCGACGCTGGGCGGGGCCACGGCGAGGGCGGCGGCCGGCGCGGGCAGCTCGGTGAGGCCGTGCCGGCGCAGCGCGGCGCCGAGCCGGGCGACGGTGGCGCGGACCAGGTCCCGGCCGTCGAAGAGGGCGTTCTCCTGGCGTACGGCCGGCACGTCGAGCCGCGCGGCGGCCACCGCACCGGCGACCGCGAACGGCTCGTGGAGCACCAGATCCGGCCGCCACCGGGTGGCCAGCGCGACCACCGGGTCGGTGAGCTGGTCGTTGAGCGCGCCGAACAGCAGGCCGGCGCCCCGGGTGCCGGCGGTGCCGGCCAGCTCGGCCCGCGCGATCAGCGGATGGCGGGGAAAGACCCGCAGCGCGATCCGGCCGAAGTCGAAGCCCGGCGCGATGTCGTGCACCGGCAGACCGGCGTCGGCGGCGGCCAGACCACCACCGCCGGTGGCCACCAACACGTCGTGGCCGGCGTCGCGGAGCGCGACCGCGAGCGGCACCAGCGGGAAGACGTGCCCGACGAGCGGGGCGGAGACCACCAGGACGCGCATGGGCAGGATCCTATGTCGACGACGCCGTCGAGGTGGGCCGCTGGTCGACGATGCGGCGCATCTTGCCCATCGACCGTTCCACCGTGTCCGGGGCGAGGACGTCGACCGCCACGCTGACGCCGATGGTGTTCTTCACCAGCGCAACGAGCGTGCCTCCGGCCCGCTCGGCGGCGTCCACGTCGACGTCGGCCCGCCGCTCCACCCGCACCGTCAGGGTGTCCAGCCGGCCGTGCCGATCGAGGACGCACTGGAAGTGCGGCGACAGCTGCGGGGTGCGCAGGATCAGCTCCTCGATCTGGGTGGGGAAGATGTTCACCCCACGCAGGATCATCATGTCGTCGGTCCGGCCGGTGATCTTTTCGATCCGGCGCATCGGCCGGGCGGTGCCGGGCAGCAGCCGGGTCAGGTCGCGGGTGCGGTAGCGCACGACCGGCATCGCCTCCTTGGTCAGGGAGGTCAACACCAGCTCACCCCGCTCACCGTCGGGCAGCACGGCCCCGGTGACCGGGTCGATGATCTCCGGGTAGAAGTGGTCCTCCCAGAGGTGCAGCCCGTCCTTGGTCTCGACGCACTCGGTCGCCACGCCGGGACCCATCACCTCGGAGAGCCCGTAGATGTCGACGGCGTGGATGTCCAGTTGCTGCTCGATCTCCCGGCGCATGTCCTCGGTCCACGGCTCGGCGCCGAAGATGCCCACTTGCAGTGAGGTGGCGCGCGGGTCGATGCCCTGGCGGCGCATCTCGTCGACGATGGCCAGCAGGTAGCTGGGCGTGACCATGATGACCTCGGGCTCGAAGTCGCGGATCAGCATGACCTGGCGCTCGGTCATGCCACCGGAGACCGGGATGACCGTGCAGCCCAGCTCCTCGGCGCCGTAGTGCGCGCCCAGGCCGCCGGTGAAGAGCCCATAGCCGTACGCGACGTGCACCCGGTCGCCGGGACGGCCGCCGGACGCGCGGATCGACCGGGCCATCAGGCGCGCCCAGGTACGCAGGTCGTCGCGGGTGTAGCCGACCACTGTCGGCCGGCCGGTGGTGCCGGAGGAGGCGTGCAGGCGGGCGACCCGCTCCCGGGGTACGGCGAACATGCCGAACGGGTAGTTCTCCCGCAGCTCCGCCTTGCCGGTGAACGGGAAGCGCGCCAGGTCGTGGAGGTCCCGGCAGTCGTCGGGGTGCACGCCGGCGGCGTCGAACGCCCGCCGGTAGTGCGGCACGTTGTCGTACGCGTGCCGCAACGACCAGCGCAGTCGGTCGCGTTGCAGGGCGCGCAGTTCGTCGATGCCGGCGCGCTCGATCGGCTCCAGCTCCTCCGGACGAGGGGTGCGGTCCTGCATCGGCTGCCTCCTTGGCGCGGCGGTCCCGGTGGGGCTGCGGGTACCGTACGCCCGCCGTCGCCCGGGCCGGCGGGTGGTCAGCGGGCGGCCGGCAGCCGGTGCAGGGCGTCGACCAGCGGCGCCAGCTCGGGGGTTGCCTCGGCCTGGGCGAGCGCGTCGGAGAGCACCCGGTCGTGGGTGGGTCGGGTCTGGGCGAGCACCTCGGAGCCGGCCGGGGTCAGCTCGGTGTAGATGCCGCGCCGGTCGTCGGCGCAGAGGATGCGGGTGAGCAGCCCCCGCTGTTCGAGGCGGGTGACCAGCCGGGTGGTGGCGCTGCCGGAGAGCGCGGCGGCGCGGGCGAGCTGGCTCATCCGTATGTGCCAACCGTCCTGACGGGAGAGCGCGTCGAGCACCGTGTATTCGACGACGGAGAGGTCGTGGCCGGCCTGTAGGGCCCGCTCCAGGGACGTCTCGATCAGCCCGTGCAGGGCGGCGAGGGTGCGCCAGCCCTGCGCGCGGATCTCGACCGCGTCGTCGGCGATGCCCAATGCCGGCCTCCTGGGTGTGATCTGAACGGTCCCCAGGCTACCACGCTTGCGCCGATATAACGCGCGTGCAAGTATTTCGTTGCTTCCGCGTGTAGTTGCACGCGCCGCATATCTGCCCCCTCCGGATGGGAAGACCATGTCCGTACGCCACAAGTCCCTGCCGCCCGGCCTGATCGCGCTGGCCATCGGCGCCTTCGGCATCGGGCTCACCGAGTTCGTGATCATGGGGTTGTTGCCCGAGGTGGCCGCCGACTTCGCGGTCACCGAGCCGGTGGCCGGCTGGCTGATCTCCGGCTACGCGCTCAGCGTGGCCGTCGGCGGGGTCGCCCTCACCGCGGCGGTCACCCGCCTGCCGCGCAAACCCGTGCTGCTCGGCCTGATGGTGCTCTTCATCATCGGCAACCTGCTCTCCGCCGTCGCCGGCGACTACGCCGTGATGATGGTCGGCCGGATCGTCGCCGCGCTCTGCCACGGCGCGTTCTTCGGCATCGGCGCCGTGGTCGCCGCCGGCCTGGTCGCACCGGCCCGCCGGGCGGGCGCCATCGCCATGATGTTCGCCGGCCTGACCATCGCCAACGTGCTCGGCGTGCCGTTCGGCACCTTCCTCGGGCAGCACTTCGGCTGGCGGTCGACGTTCTGGGCGATCACCGCCATCGGGGTGGTCGCCCTGGTCGGGCTGGCCCTGCTCATCCCGGGGGGCGACACCGCCGCCGCCGACCGTCCGGCCGGCGGGCTGCGCGGCGAGTTGCGGGCCTTCACCCACCCGCAGGTCTGGCTCTCCCTGGTGATCACCGTCCTGGGCTTCGGCGGGATGTTCGGCGCGTTCACCTACATCGCCTACACGCTCACCGAGGTCAGCGGCTTCGCCACCAGCACCGTGCCGTGGCTGCTCGTCCTCTTCGGAGTGGGGCTCTTCGCGGGCAACCTGCTCGGCGGCCGGGCGGCCGACAGGTCACTGTCGCGCACTCTGGTCACCGTCCTGGCGGTGCTCACCGTGGTGCTCGTCGGCTTCGCCCTGACCGCCACGAACCCGGTGCTGACCATCGTCGCGCTGGTGCTGATGGGTGGGTTCGGCTTCGCCACCGTGCCGCCGCTGCAGATGCGGATCATGCGGTACGCCCATCAGGCGCCGACCCTGGCGTCCGGGGCGAACATCGCCGCGTTCAACCTCGGCAACGCGTTGGGCGCGTGGATCGGCGGGGTGACCATCGCCGCCGGACTCGGCTACACCTCGCCGATCTGGGCCGGCGCCGCACTGACCCTCATCGGTCTGGGCGTACTCCTCGGCGCGCTGCGGCTGGCCCGCCGCGACGAACCGGCGCGGGCCGACGCGAGCCTGGTGGACACCACGGTCTGACCCGGCCCGGAGGGGCGACGCCGGGCCGGGCGGAAGCCCGGCCCGGCGCCTCTCTGATCATCGCCCTGCCATCGTCCCGTAATTGCAAAAGATGTGCAACAAGGTCTGGACAGTAAGCTCGTGCCGTAACTAGCCTGATCATCATGAGTCCTTACATCGTGGATCCCTGGGCCTGGCAGGAAAGCTGGGACCGTCAGCAGGAGGCCTACCTCCCGGACCGGGAACACCGGTTCACCGCAATGCTCGACACCGTCGACGCGGTCCTCGACGGCCGACCGCCGCGCGTGCTCGACCTGGCCGGCGGCACCGGCACCATCTCGCTGCGGACGCTGGCCCGCTTCCCCGCCGCGGAGACGACAGTGGTCGACCTCGACCCGGCGCTGCTCGCCATCGCCGACGCCTCGCTGGCCGACCGGGCCACCATCATCACGGCCGACCTAGGCACCCCCGAGTGGCGCTCCACCCTCCCCCACCAGGAGTACGACGCCGTGCTCACCGCCACCGCCCTGCACTGGCTGCCGGCCGACCGGCTCGGGCAGCTCTACGCCGAACTGCGCGACGTGCTGCGACCAGGCGGCGTCTTCGTCAACGCGGATCACATGGTCGACGACACCCTGCCGGAGCTGACCAAGCGGCTGATGGACCGGGCCCGGGACCGGCGCAACGCCCGGTACGCCGCCGGCTCGGTGCTGTCCTGGTCGGACTGGTGGGAGCGGGCCGGCGCCGACCCGGCGCTCGCCCCGCTGGTCGCCCAGCGACACGCGATCTACCCGGCCGGGCACAGCCCCGAGTGGAACCCGCCGGTCTCCTGGCACCTGGCCGCCCTCACGGCGGCCGGATTCAGCGAGGTCGGCACGATCTGGCGAGGCGGCCCGGACGCCGCCGTCGCGGCAGTGCGCTGACCCCGCCGTCCCCGTTAGTGGCCGGCGCCACTTGCGCCTGGCAGTGCGGTGACCCCGCTGGCGGCGGCAGCGCGCTCAGGCCGCTGTCGCCGGCAGCGCGGTGACACCGCGGGCGCCGGCACTACGCTGAGGAGCCGTGCCAGAGCCGTTCGAGCCGCGTACCGACCCCGACGTCGACCTGCGCGTCCCCGCCGACCGCCGCGAGCTGACCGCGCGCCCCGCGACGGTTCTCGCCGCGATCGCGGCCGGCGGGGTGCTCGGCGCGCTGGCCCGGGCCGGCCTGCAACACGCCGTTCCACACCCCCCGACCGGCTTCCCGTGGGCCACGTTCGCCATCAACACGTCCGGTTGCCTGCTGATCGGCGTGCTGATGGCGGTGCTCGGGCACCTCGGCGGCGGGCACCCGCTGGCTCGCCCGTTCCTCGGAGTCGGGGTGCTCGGCGGGTTCACCACCTTCTCCACCTACGCGGTCGACGTCCAGCAGGCGTTCGTCGTGGGCGCACCGGGCACCGCGCTGGCGTACCTCGCCGCGACGGTGCTCGGGGCGCTCGTCGCGGTCGCCTTGGGCGACGCCGTCACCGCCGGGCTGCTGCGGCGGGCGACCCGATGACCGTCCTGCTCATCGCCCTGGGCGCGGCCGTCGGCGCGCCGCTGCGCTACCTGACCGACCGGGCCGTGCAATCTCGGCACGGCTCGCCGTTCCCCTGGGGCACCTTGGTCGTCAACGTGGCCGGGTCGCTGCTGCTCGGCGTCCTGGTCGGGTGGCCGGCCGGCCCGGCGGCCAGCGCGTTGGTCGGCACCGGGTTCTGCGGGGCCCTGACCACCTACTCCACCTTCAGCTACGAGACGCTTCGGCTGGCCCGGGGTGGCCAGCGGCTCCTCGCGCTGGCCAACGTGGTGGGCAGCGTGGCCGCCGGGCTCGCCGCGGCCAGCGCCGGCTACGCCCTGGCCCGAGCCCTGACCGCCTGAGCGCGCTCCCGCCACACCGCACCGTCTCCATCGACACCAACGTCTGGACCAGGCGTTCCCCACGAACACACCGAGGGTATATACGCGAGGTATACCCTCGGTGTAGTCTGCTGGCATGAGCGTGCCACTGACCCTTCTCGGCCTCCTCGAACGGGAGCCCAGCCACGGTTACGACCTGAAGCGCGACTACGACGCCTTCTTCGGCCGGGGCAAGCCACTGCCGTTCGGCCAGGTCTATTCCACCCTCAGCCGACTGGCCCGCGACGGCAAGGTGGTGATCAGCGACGTCGCCCCCGGCGCCGGCCCCGACCGCAAGCGCTACATCATCACCGACGTCGGCGCGACCGAGGTCGAGCAGTGGCTGACCCAACCGGTCGACCCGGAACCGCACCTGCAGACGGTCCTCTTCGCCAAGGTCGTGCTCGCGCTGATGCTGGACCGGCCGGCCGCCGAATACCTCGACACCCAGCGCAGCGCGCACCTGCACCGGATGCGGGAGCTCACCGAGATCAAGCGCGCCGGCGGCCTGGTCGACGCTCTGCTGGCCGACCACGGCCTCTACCACCTGGAGGCGGACCTCCGGTGGATCGAGATGACCGGCGCCCGACTGGACGCCCTGCGGAAAGAGGTGCGGCCGTGAGCGTCGTGATCGAAGCGCGCGACGTGGAGTTCTCCTTCGGTCAGACCCCCGCCCTGCGCGGCGCCAGCGTCGCCGTGGAGGCGGGCGAGATCCTCGCCGTCATGGGCCCCAGCGGCTCGGGCAAGTCCACCCTGTTGCACTGCCTGGCCGGCATCCTGGTGCCCGACTCCGGTGAGATCCTCTTCGACGGGACCGGGGTGCACGCCATGGCCGAGACCGAGCGCAGCAGCCTGCGCCGGGACCGGTTCGGTTTCGTGTTCCAGTTCGGTCAACTCGTCCCCGAGCTGACCGCGGTGGAGAACGTCGCGCTGCCACTGCTGCTCAGCGGCGTACGCCGAAAGCAGGCGCTGCCGAAGGCGTACGACTGGTTCGCGCGCCTCGGCCTGGACGGCCTGGAGCAGCGGCGCTCGGGTGAGCTCTCCGGCGGGCAGGCGCAACGCGTGGCCCTGGCCCGCGGCCTGGTCGCCGAGCCGCAGGTGCTCTTCGCCGACGAGCCGACCGGCGCGCTCGACTCGCTCACCGGCGAGCAGGTCATGGACCTGCTGGTCGGCGCCGCCCGCGAGCAGGGCACCACGGTCATCCTGGTGACCCACGAGCCGAGGATCGCGGCGTACGCCGACCGCGAGGTCATGGTCCGCGACGGGCGCGTGAACGCGCCGGACCGGATCGCCTCATGATCCGCTTCGCGCTCCGCCTCGCTGTGGCCGGCGGCCGTGAGGCGCTCACCCGCCTGGTCGTCATCGCCGCCGCCGTCGCGATCGGCAGCGGGCTGCTGCTGACCACCCTCGCCGGGGTCAACGCGGTCAACTCCCAGCTCACCCGGTACGCGTCGATGTATCCCAACGCCTCAACCGGCGGCACCGACCCGCTGTGGTGGTCGACCCGGCAGGACTACTTCCACGCCAAGCAGATCATCCGGATCGACGTCGCCGCGACCGGTCCGAGCGCGCCCACCCCGGTCGGTGTCCCGACCATTCCGGGTCCAGGCGAATTCTACGCCTCGCCCGCGTTGCGGGACCTGCTGGCCGCGCACCCGGCCGACCAACTGGGCGACCGCTTCCCGGGGCGTGACCTCGGCACCGTTGGCCCGGCCGCGCTGACCTCGCCGGACACCCTGCTGGTCATCGCGGGCGGCACCCCCGACCAGGTCGCCAAGCTGCCCGCCGCGAAGCAGGTCACCAGCGTCGGCGACACCCCCGCCCTCCCCGAGACCACGGTGAACCTCATCCTGGGCGTCATCGCCGGCGGGTTGCTCTTCCCGGTACTGATCTTCATCGGCACCGCCACCCGTCTCAGTGCCGCCCGCCGGGAGCAGCGTTTCGCCGCGATGCGCCTGGTCGGCGCCACACCCCGGCAGATCGCGATGGTCGCCGCGGTGGAGGCGGCCGCCGCCGCCATCGCCGGCACCGCCGTCGGCTTCGGGCTGTTCTACGCCTTCCGCGACCCGCTCGCGAGCATCCCGTTCACCGGCATGCCGTTCTACCCCAACGACATGTCCCTGGGCGTGCTGAACGTCCTGCTCGTGGCGCTCGGCGTCCCGGCCGGCGCGGCGGTGGCTGCCCAGGTCTCGCTGCGCCGGGTACGGATCTCGCCGCTGGGCGTCACCCGGCGGGTCACCCCCCGCGCACCGCGCGCGTACCGGCTGATCCCGATGGTGCTCGGCGTCGCCGTGCTGTTCTTCGCCATCGGGTTCCGGCCCCCGACATCCGATGGCCAGGCCGCGGTGTTCCTACCCGCCCTTCTGCTCGTCATGGCCGGCCTGGTCCTCGCCGGACCGTGGCTGACGATGGTCGGCGCCCGGGTCATGGCCCGGTACGCCAGCCGCCCCGCCACGCTCATCGCCGCGCGACGCCTCGCCGACAACCCGAAGGCCGGCTTCCGGGCGATCAGCGGCATCATGCTCGCGCTCTTCGTGACGAGCGTCGCCGTGGGCGTGATCACCACGATCATCGCCAACCGCGGCCCGGCGCCGATCGGCTCGACCGAGGCGGGACAGGTGTCTCTCTACCTTCCCGATGATGCGCCGGCCGCACCCGACACGCTCTTCACCGAGCTGCGCTCGATCAACGGCGTGCGTGCCGCGACCGCGGTGCGCGAGAACCCGGACCGGATGAACGCCATCGAGCCCGGCCTGATCGCGTGCACCGACATCCCGAGCGCGTACGGCCGGTGTGCCGAGGGCGCCACCGTCGCCCAGGTGGCCACGGGCTTCGTTCCCTTCCGGGAGTCGGCGTCGTCCGCCAGGGTCTGGCCCTCCGCGTCGGTCCCACTCGGCGATCTTCAACAGCTCCCGGTGATGTCGGTCGTCGTCGACACGGACGGTTCCGCCGCCGTCATCGAGCGCACTCGCACGGTGCTGGAGGCCGCCTTCCCGACCTTCTGGACGGGGGCGAATGTACCCGGCGACTTCGAGTCGGACTTCGCGAACACGCTGCGCGGCTGGGAACAACTGGCCAACGTCATCATCATCGCCAGCCTCGCGCTCGGCGGGTGCAGCCTCGCGGTCAGCGTCATCGGTGGTCTCACCGAACGCCGACGCCCGTTCAGCCTGCTGCGTCTCAGCGGCGCGCCGGTGCGGGTCCTGCGTCGGGTGGTGGCGCTGGAGAGCGCCGTACCGATGCTCGCCGTCGCCGCCGTCGCCATCGGCATGGGCCTGCTCGCCGCCCACCTGTTCCTGCGGGCGCAGATGGACTACACGCTCGTCGCGCCGCAGCCCGGCTTCTACGTGATCGTCGTCGTCGGGTTGGTGGCCTGCCTCGGTGTCATCGCCTCGACCCTGCCGCTGCTGGAACGCATCACCGGTCCGGAGACCGCCCGCAGCGAGTAGTCGTCATCCCGTCGGCCCGGTGGCCGGAAGAGCGACCACCGGGCCGAGGACGAAGACAGCGGGCGGGGCGACGCCCTCCCGGGCGGCGACGGCGCCGATCTCGTCCAGCCGGGCGGGCACCGACCGCTGGTCGGGCAGCCCGGCGTCCTGCACCGCCAGCACCGGGGTTTCCGGGGCGCGACCGTGCTCGATCAGCACAGTCGCGATCTTGGCGATGGTGTCGACGGCCATCAGCAGCACGACGGTGCCCCGGGCCCGGGCCAGCGCCGCCCAGTCGACAAGCGAGTCGGGGTGCCCAGGCGGCAGGTGCCCGGACACCACGGTGACGTCGTGCGCCACACCCCGGTGCGTCACCGGCACGCCGGCCAGCGCCGGTGCGGCGAGCGCGCTGCTCACCCCGGGGACCACCGTGACCGGCACGCCGGCCGCCGCACACGCCTGCACCTCCTCGTGGCCGCGCCCGAAGACGTACGGGTCACCACCCTTGAGCCGGACCACCCGGCGACCGGCGCGGGCGTGCGACACGAGGGCCTCGTTGATCGCCTCCTGGGCCATCGACGGGCCACGGGGCACCTTCGCGGCGTCGACCACCAGCACGTCGGGGCGCAGCCCGGCGAGCAGCCCCTGCGGGGCGAGTCGGTCGACCACCACGACGTCCGCGGCGTCGAGCAGCGCCCTTCCGCGTACCGTGATCAGGTCCTCGGGCCCCGGCCCGCCGCCGACCACGGCGACCGAACCGTGGCCGTGGTCGTGGTCGTGGTCGTGGTGTGCGTGGTCGTGCCCGTGGTGGTGGCCGACCGGGTCGTCGGGGTGGTCGTGCGGGCGTTGCGGGCGGCCCACCTTGTCGGCGAACCCGGGCATCAACACCCGGTACGCGCAGGTGTCGCAGTTCATCCGGATGTCCCCGCCCAGCGCCTCCGCGTACCGCTCGAGGACGAGGTCGGCGAGGGCGTCACAGTCGCCGATCACCTCGGCGACCCGGACGTCCAGGTCGGGGTGGGCGGCGGCGAACTCCGCGGACTGGGCGACGATCCGGTCCGGGAGCACCCCGGCGAACAGGAAGTACGGCGCCACCACGATCCGCCGCGCGCCGAGGCGGCGCAACCGCTCCAGCACGGCCGGCACCGACGGTTGCGCCAGGGAGATGAACCCCGGCTCCACACCCGCGTAGCCGCGCCCCTCCCAGAGCAGCCGGGCGACCTTGGCGACCTCGGCGTTGGCGTCCGGGTCGGTGGACCCCCGCCCGATCAACGCCACCCACGTGCCGGCCCGGTCGGCACCGGCCAGCTCCGTGCCGGCCCGGTCGGCACCGGCCAGTGCCGCGTCGATGCGTTGTTCGAGGGCGTCGTGCAGCAGCGGGTGCGGGCCGAGCGGGCGGCCGTAGCGGTAGCTGAGCCCGGGGTGGCGCTGCTGTTCCCGGGCCATCGCGGCCGGGATGTCGCCCTTGCCGTGGCCGGCGCCGGTGAGCACCAGCGGCAGCGCCACCAGCGCCCGGTGCCCGCGGGCGACGAGCGCGCCGACCGCGTCGGTCAGCGGGGGGCGGGACAGCTCGATGAAGCCGCCCTCGACGTCCCCGACGTCACCGCGACCGCGGACCCGCTCGACGAGAGCGGCGAACTGGTCGACCCCGGCCGCGCTGCGCGTACCGTGCCCGACGATGACCAACCCGGTCATGACTTCTCCTCGACGTAGAGCAGGGCGTTGAGGGCGGCGGCGGCGACCGCCGAGCCGCCCTTCTCCCCCACGTTTGACACGGCGGGCAGGCCGCTGGCCCGCAGCGCCGCCTTCGACTCGGCGGCGCCCACGAAGCCGACCGGCAGGCCCACGACGAGCGCCGGTGCGGCGTCCAGGGTGAGTAGTTCGACGAGCGCGGTGGGCGCGCAGCCGACCACCCAGACCGCTCCGGGCCCGACCCGTTCCAGGGCGATCCGCACGGCCGCCGCCGAGCGGGTGATGCCGGCCGAGCGGCCCAGGGCGGCGGCAGCCGGCTCGGCGACCGGACAGACCAGTTCCAGGCCGGCCCGGGTGATGCCGGCGGCGACCATCGCCACGTCGGTGACCACGGGCGCCCCGGCACGCAGCGCGGCCAGCCCTGACTCCAGGGCCGCCTCGTCGCACACCAGCTCGTCGACGTACGCGAGGTCGGCGCTGGCGTGCACCACCCGCTCGGTCACCGCGCGGCTCAGCGGCGGCAGGTGCGACAGGTCGACGCGCTCGCGCAGGATGCGGTACGACTCGACCTCGATGGGGTGCACCACCCGGCTCATCGGGTTCCTCCAACCGCGTCGGGCTCGACGACGCGGATCGCGTCGACCGGGCAGATCTCCAGGCACTCCAGGCAGCCGGTGCACCGGTCGGCGCGGACCGTGAGGCCACCGGCGACCGGGCGGATCGCGTGGGTGGGGCAGGTGAGCAGGCAGGCGCCGCAGCCCTGGCACGCGTCGATCGTCACGAGCGCCACCGGTACCCCCGGGGTGTGACCATCCGGCCGGCGACCAGCCGGGTGTCGCTGCTGCCGACGACCACGACGCTGTACATGTCGACGATGGCCGGGTCGAGCGTGCCCAGCGTCGCGAGGTGCACCCGTTCGCCGGGGCGGCTGGCGTTGCGCACCACGCCCACCGGGGTGTCCGGTGGGCGGTGCGCGGCGAGGATGCCGAGTGCCTTGCCGAGCTGCCAGTCCCGGGCCCGGCTGCGCGGGTTGTAGAAGAGCGTCACGAAGTCACCCTCGGCGGCGGCGGTCACCCGCCGCTCGATGACGTCCCACGGGGTGTGCAGATCGGAGAGGCTCAGGTAGGCGTGGTCGTGACCGAGCGGCGCGCCGAGCAGCGCCCCGGCAGCGAGGGCGGCGGTGACGCCGGGCACCCCCACCACGTCGATCCGCTCGTCGGCGTACTCCAGGGCGGGGCTGGCCATCGCGTACACCCCGGCGTCACCGGAACCGATCAGCGCGACGGCCCGGCCGGCGTTGGCCTCGGCGACGGCGGCGCGTGCCCGCGCCTCCTCCGCGCCCAGCCCGCTGGACAAGACCCGGGTTCCCGGGCGGAGCACGTCGCGGACCTGCTCCAGGTACTGGTCGAGCCCGACCACAACGGCGGCGCGACGCAGCTCGGCCACCGCGCGGGGGGTGCGCAGGTCGGCGGCGCCCGGCCCGAGGCCGACGACGGCCAGCCGGCCGCGTGGCGCGTGCCGGGCCACCGCCACCGTGGCCATCGCCGTCGCGGTCTTCCCCACCAGCAGCGTCGCGTCGTCGGCCCGGCCGTCCGGGCCGAGCAGGGCCGCGGCCTCCGCCACGCTCGGCGTGCCGACCGCGGCGCGGACCACCTCGCTGGGGTGCGGCACGTCGACCGCCGCCAGCCGCGCCGCCGGCCAGGTCACCAGGGGTACGCCGAGCGCGTCGACGGTGCTGCGGATGCCCGCCTCGTCGGCCTTGATGTCGGCGGTGGCCAGGCAGCGCAGGCTCGCCGGGTCGAGGCCGGCCTCGGCCAGCACCCGGTGCAGCAGCTCCTCCACCTCGGCGGCGGGTACGCCCCGACTCGCGCCCACCCCGGCGACCAGCGACGGCGGCCGCAGCACGGCGGTCCGCTGGTCGGGTGACACGACCCGGTCGGTCACCAGCAGTCGGTACCCGTCGTCCGTCGGGTCCTCGCCGGCGGCGCGCACGTTCGGGGGCAGGGCGGGCAGTGGCCAGTCGGCGTCGGCGATCAGCCGGACCGGCTCGCCGTCCAGGATGGCCCGGGACACCGCGGCGACCGCGCCCTGGACCGGCCAGCCGAGGGTGTCCAGCCCCGGCAGGTCGACCGCGTCGGTGGCGGTGGTGATCACCGGTCGGGCGTCCAGCAGGGCGGCGACCCGCTCGGCGAGCGCGTTGCCCCCACCGGCGTGCCCACCGAGCAGTGCCACGGCGTGCCGGGCCGCCTCGTCGACGACCACCACCGCCGGGTCGGTGCGCTTGTCGTCGAGCAGCGGCGCGACGATCCGCACCACCGCCCCGGCGGCCAGGAACGCGATCACCGCGTCACACCCGGCCCAGGCGGTCCGCAGCGCGTCGGCGACGGTCTCCCCCTCGACCAGCCGGGCGTGCGGCCACGCGGCGGCCAGGGTGTCGGCGTGCCGGCGGCCGGCGGCGGTGGCCGCCACCAGGCCGATCCGGACGGGCGGGTTCTGGTCGGTCACGGGCGCTCCCCGGTGAGGACGACCACCGGGTTGGTGGCCGCGAGGCGGATCGACCCGCCGGGCAGGTCGGCGAGGCGGGCGGCGGAGAGCTGGCTGCCCTCGACCGTGTAGCCGGCGGCGCGCAGGAGGCCCACGGCCGGTGCGACCCGGTCCAGTGCGGCCAGGGTGAGCACCACCCGCTCGGGTCGGCGGGCCACCACGGCGGTGAGGACGTCGACGCCGCCACCGCCGACGAAGACCGCGTCGGGCTGGGGAAGGTCGGCCAGCGCCGCAGGGGCGCGTCCGGTAACCAGCCGGACGTGCGCGGCGTGCGCGGCGGCGTTGGCCCGGATGGTCGCGCCGGCCTCCGGGTCCTGTTCGACGGCGAGGACGGCCGCGCCGAGCAGCGCGCACTCGATGCCGACCGAGCCGCTGCCCGCGCCGACGTCCCAGACCAGCCGGCCCAGTCGGGGGCGCAGCCGGGCGACGACGAGGGCGCGCACCTCCGACTTCGTGATCATGGAGTCGCGGTGGGCGTACCGGTCCTCCGGCAGCGCCCAGCCGCCGGCCGGCGCGGCGGCGGGCTGGTTGTCGGCGCGCATGCCGCCGGCCCTGCCCAGACCGTGCGCGGCGTCCGCGGGCCCGGCGGGCGCGGCGTCGGCGAGGCTGAGCAGGACGTGCGGGTCGGCCCAGGTCTCGGCGGCGGCCTGTTCGGGGGTCACCGCGCGGACCCGTTCGTCGGCGGTGCCCAGGTGCTCGGCGACCAGCAGGCGGCGGGACCAGCCGATCAGGCCGGCGCCCAGCTCGGCCGCGCCGGCGCCGGGCGCGGTGAGCACCGCGACCAGTGGCAGCGCCCGGCAGGCGTTCAGGGCGGCTCTTCGATCGCGCCCGTGGGCGGTGACCACGGCGGCGCCGTCCCAGGGCAGCCCGGCGCGGGCGAACGCGGCGGCCACACTGGACACCGCCGGCACCACCCACAGCGGCAGCCCGGCCGCGCGCAGCCGCCGGACGATGCCGAACAGGCCGGGATCGCCGCTGGCCAGCACCACGGCCGGCACTCCGGCGTCGACGGCCTCGGCGAGGCGGCGCAGGGCGGGGCCGAGCGGCCCGAGGGCGATGGTGTCCACGCCGGCCGGTACGGGCACCGCGGCCAGGTGCCGGGCGGCCCCGACGACCAGCCCGGCGGTGGCCAACACCGGGGCGAGCGCGGGGTGCGGCGGGGCGCCCGCCGCGTCCAGGCCGACCACGGTCACGGGGCTCACCGGGGCCACCGAGGCACCCGACTCCACCGGCGTCACCGGGGCCACCGGCCGGACGAGGCGACGACGTGTGCTCCGGCGAAGTCGACCATCGCCACGTCCACGGTGACCGTCGGCCCGGCGAAGCGCCGCAGCACCTGGCGGACCCGCTGACAGAGCAGGTCCCCGGCCGGTGCCAGCAGCCCGGCGGCCTCCCACAGCTCGTACGCGTGCCGCCCGGTGTTCGCCTCGGTCACGGCGGCGACCAGCGACGGATCGCCGCCGGCCTCGGCGGTCACGGCGCCGAGCAGGGAGAGGTCCACCTTGGAGCGGGTGTAGTGGGTCATCAGGATGCCGGCCGCGAGTTTGGCGAGCTTGCCGGCCATGCCGACGAAGACCACCCCGGTCATCGCGTCACCCACGGCGGCGGTCACCGCGGCCCCGGTGAAGTCGCCGACCTCGACGAAGCAGACCTCGGGCAGGTCGGGCAGGAGCGCGCGGGCGGCCCGCTCGGTACGCCCGCCGGTGCAGAGCACCACGGTCGGCTCGCCCTGGGCGGCCATCACGTGCACGGCCTGCACGACGCTGGCCCGCCACGACGCGGTGGAGAAGGGGCGGACGATCCCGGTGGTGCCGAGGATCGAGATCCCGCCGAGGATGCCGAGCCGGCGGTTGGTGGTCTTGCGGGCCATGATCTCGCCCCGGGGCACGCTGATCACCACCCGGACGCCGACCTCGCTGAGGTCGACCACCTCGGCGACCGCCTCGCCGATCATCCGGCGGGGGGTGTCGTTGATCGCCGGGCCGCCGACGGAGAGCCCGAGGCCGGGCTTGGTGACCGTGCCGACGCCGGCGCCACCGGCCAGCCGCAGGCCGGGGGCGTCGGTCCAGTCCACGGTGGCGGTCAGCTCGGCGCCGTGGGTGACGTCCGGGTCGTCCCCGGCGTCCTTGACCACCACCGCCTCGGCGCGCACCGGCGGGCTGCCGGTCACCTCGCAACGTTCGACCGGGAAGCGCACCCGGCGTCCGGCGGGCAGGCCGATCTCCACCTCTTGCTGGGTGGTGCCGGTGACCAGCGCGGTGACCGCGGCCTTGGCCGCCGCCGTCGCGCACGCGCCGGTGGTCCAGCCGGTGCGCAGCGCGGTGGGCCGGACCTTCGCGGTTCGCGGCAGGTCCGGTTCGCGCAGCGGCGGCTCGGCGTACGTCATGGTGTGTGCCCCGGTGTGGCTGTCCCCCCGGCGCGGGCGCTGGCCTGGCGGCGCAGCTCGGCGCGGGCGGTCGGCTCGGCCCGCCGGAAGGTGTGGAAGTGCCCGGGGTGGTAGAGGTGCGAGCGGGTGCCCTCGGCGGCGAGGGCCGGCCCGACCAGGAACAGGGTGTGCTTCCACAGCTTGTGCTGCTTGACCGTCGCCTCCAGGGTGCCGACCGTGCAGCGCACCACCAGTTCGTCGGGCCAGGTGGCCTGGTACGCCACCACGGCCGGGGTGTCCTCCGGGTAGCCGCCGGCCAGCAGCTCGGCCTGCACCTGCCCGGAGCGGGCGGCGGAGAGGAACAGCGCCATCGTGGTGCCGTGCCGGGCGAAGTCGCGGACCCGTTCACCGGGCGGCATCGGGGTCTTGCCGCCTTCCAGTCGGGTGAGGATCACCGACTGGGCCACCTCGGGCACGGTCAGCTCCCGTCCGACGATCGCCGCGACGGCGGTGAACGAGGACACCCCGGGCACGATCTCGACGGCCAGGTCGAGCGCCCGGCACAGGTCCAGCTGTTCCTGCACCGCGCCCCACAGCGCCGGGTCTCCGGAGTGGATCCGGGCCACGGTCAACCCCTGCTCGGCGGCGCGCCGGTAGAGCGGCAGCACACCCTCGATGGGCAGCTGGGACGAGTCGACGATCTCCGCGCCGGGGCGGGCGTGGTCGAGCACGTCGGCGTGCACCAGGCTGGCCGCCCAGATCACGATGTCCGCCTCGGCGATGACCCGGGCGGCCCGCAGGGTCAACAGGTCCGCCGCCCCGGGGCCGGCACCGACGAACCACACCTTGCCGTCGCTGGTCACAGCTTTCCTCCTCGGTGCTCGCGGCGGGCCGGAACCAGCAGCGTCGACAGGTACGGCAGGTCGTGTTCGGTGTCGTCGACCGGCCCGATCCGTTCGCCGGGCAACCCCAGGCTGCGGCCGAGCACCGCGTCGGCGAGGCGGCCCTGCCGGCGTAGCTCGGCGAGCAGTTCCGGGTGCCGCCGCCAGCCCTTGTAGGCGACCACGGTGCCCGGCCCGGCGAGGGCGTCGGCGAAGAGCGCCAGGCCGGCGGTGGCCGGCAGCAGGGTGAGCGGTTCGCGTCCCTCGCAGAGCGGGGTGCCGCTGCGGGCCGCCAGCTCCTGCATGGCGGTGACGCCGGGCACGGTCGCCACCCGCACCGCCGGGCACAGCGCGCGGACGCTCTGGGCCAGGTAGCCGAAGGTGGAGTAGACGTTGGGGTCGCCGATGGTGGCGAACGCCAGCGACCGCGCGCCCGCGTCGATCGCCTCGACCACCACCCGGGCGGCGTCGTCCCAGGCCGCCGCCCGGCGCGCGGTCACCCCACCCCGGTCGTCGAGGGCGAACGGCAGCCGGCGCAGCCGGTCCGCCGGCACGTACTCCCGGACGGTCGCCTCGGCCCGCCCGACCTCCGCGCCCGGCGGCGTCGCACCGGCCGTCGCGGTGGGCGCGACCCGGTCCGCCATCACGGGTACGAAGACCACGTCGGCCTCGCGCAGGATCCGCACGGCCTTGACGGTGAGCAGTTCCGGGTCCCCCGGCCCGACACCGACGCCGGTCAGCGTGGCGTCGGCGGGAGACACGTCGGCGGTCGGCCGCGCGTGGGCGCGCTGCGTGTCGGCGCTCATCGGCACGCCTCGACCAGTCGGCGGGCCGCGTCCGGGTGACCGGCCCAGTGGGTGTGCAGGTAGGACGCGTGCACCCGCCCGGCGACGAAGCCGTGCTCGGCGTCGTTCCAGCGCCACGCCGGCGCCTCGCCATGCCCCGGGTCGGTGGTGGTGCGGTGGAACTCGTGGCCGCGTACCGCCTCGCCGGCACGCGCCACCGGGGAGTCGGTGACGGCCCGGGCCTCCCGGTAGCCGAGGGTGAGCCGGTCGGTCATCCGCGCGGTCAGGTCCAGCCGGCCGCACATCGGTACCCCGTCCAGGGACCGCCCGAGGTAGAGCAGCCCGGCGCACTCGGCCACGATCGGCCCGTCGAAGTCGGCCAGTTCGGCGCGGAGCGCGGTGTTGTCGGCAAGCGTCTGGGCGTACGCCTCGGGGAAGCCGCCGCCGATCACCACCGCCCGGGTGCCGGTGGGCAGCGCCGAATCGCGCAGCGGGTCGACGGTGACGACGTCCGCGCCGGCCGCGACGAGCAGTTCGGCGGTCTCCGCGTACGAGAAGGTGAAGGCCGGACCACCGGCGAGCGCGACCAGTGGTCGCTCGACGCCGGCCGGCCCGCCGACGGCGGCGACCGGGTCCCACGCCGGGGTGGTCAGCGGCGGGGCGGTCCGGGCCAGGTCGAGCACGGCGTCGAGGTCCACGGTGGCCTCGACCAGCTCGGCGAGCGCGGTGACGATCGCGACGGATTCGGGTGCCCGCTCGGCGACCGGCACCAACCCGAGGTGCCGGGCGGGCGCGGCCACCTCGGCGGCGCGGGTGACCGCCCCGAGCACCGGTACGCCCACCTCGGCGAGGGCGTCGCGCAGCAGCGCCTCGTGCCGGGGTGAGCCGACCCGGTTGAGGATCACCCCGCCGATCCGTACCGCCGGGTCGAACGCGGCCATGCCGTGGGTGAGCGCGGCGGCCGACCGGCCCTGTGCGGTGGTGTCCAACACCAGCAGCACGGGCGCCTCGATCAGCCGGGCGACGTGCGCGGTGGAGGCGTAGTCGCGGCGGCCCACCGCGCCGTCGTGCAGGCCCATGACGCCCTCGACCACGGCGATGTCGGCGGGCGTGGGGACGCTCGCGCCGTGTCGCAGCAGGGCGGCGATCCGGTCGGCCCCGACCAGGAACGGGTCGAGGTTGCGCCCGGGTCGCCCGGCGGCGAGGGCGTGGTAGCCGGGGTCGATGTAGTCGGGGCCGACCTTGTGCGGGCTGACCGTCAGGCCCCGACGGCGCAGCGCGGCGAGCAGCCCGGTGGCCACAGTCGTCTTGCCGTGGCCGCTGGCCGGGGCGGCGACCACCACCCGGGGCAGCGCCCAGTGCGCGCTCACCACTCGATGCCCTTCTGGCCCTTCTGGCCGGCGTCCATCGGGTGTTTGACCTTGGTCAGCTCGGCGACCAGGTCGGCGGCGGCGACCAGCCGCGGGTCGGCGTCCCGGCCGGTGATCACGACGTGTTGGAAGCCGGGACGGTCGGCCAGCGTGGCGACCACCTCGTCGACGTCCACCCAGCCCCACTTCATCGGGTAGGTGAACTCGTCCAGCACGTACAGCCCGTAGCGCTCGGCGGCCAGGTCACGCTGGATCTGCCGCCAGCCCTCCAGGGCGTCGGCGGCGTGGTCGGCGTCGCCGCCGCGCTGGATCCAGGACCAGCCCTCGCCCATCTTGTGCCAGGCCACCGGCGCGCCCTGGCCGGTGCGCTCGTGCACGTCGCCGAGTGCACGGAAGGCGTTCTCCTCCCCCACCCGCCACTTGGCGCTCTTGACGAACTGGAACACCCCGACCGGCAGACCGGCCGTCCAGGCCCGCAACGCCAACCCGAAGGCCGCCGTCGACTTCCCCTTCATCTGTCCGGTGTGGACGATCAGCAGTGGCCGGTGCCGCCGCTGCCGGGTGGTCAACCCGTCGAGCGGCACCGAACTCGGTTGTCCCTGCGGCATCAGCCCGTCCCCCGTCCCGCGAGCACTCCCGCGCCCGTCTCTCCCGCGATCTTGCGGTTTCTGTTGGTCATACGTGCGTTTGGTCCGTTATGCCGCGACAGGAAGTGCAAGATCGCGGGGGTGAGGGTGGGTGAGGGCTTCCAGGGGGGTCCGGGGCGCGTTCAGCTGGGTGGCCAGACGGGCGGCCAGGTGCAGGCGGACCGGGCCGGACTCGCAGTCGACGACCACGCACGCGGCGCCGGTCGCCGCCAGGGCCTTCGCGGCTGCTGCCGCCCGGTCCAGTGGGCGGGTGCCGGCGGTGGCTCGGCCGTCGGTGACGATGAGGACCAGCGGGCGGCGCTTCGGGTCGCGCAGGCGTTCCACCCGCAACAGGTCCGCGGCGGCGAGCAGCCCTTCGGCCAGCGGCGTACGCCCGCCGGTGGGCAACTCGGCCAGGCGGGTCGAGGCGGCCAGCACCGACGAGGTCGCCGGCAGCAGGGTCCGGGCGCCGGCACCCCGGAACGCGATGACCGCGACCTTGTCCCGCCGCTGGTACGCGTCGGTGAGCAGGGCGAGCACCGCGTCCTTCACGGTGGTCATCCGCTGCCGGGCGCCCATCGAGCCGCTCGCGTCCACCACGAACAGCACCAGGTTGCCCTCACGCCCCTCGCGAACCGCCTCGCGCAGGTCGTCCCGGCGCAGTCGCAGCGGACCGGTGAGCCGGCCCCGGGCCGCCTGGTGTGGCGCGGCGGCGCGGATCGTGGCCGGCAGGTGCAGCGCGCCGACCCGGCCCGCCGGCACCTGGGCGCCGGTGGTGCGGCCCCGCCCGGTGCGGGCCCGCGACCGCCGGCCCGGCACCCCGTCACCCAGGCCGGGCGCGGTGAGCACCCGCGCCTTCAACCCACCCCGGGGTACGGCCACCGGCTGCGCCTTCCCACTGCGGGTCGGGTCGTCGTCACCTGTCGCCGATTCCCGGCCGCCGCGCGGGCGCGCGTTCGGGCCGTCGCCGTCCCGGTCGTCCGCCGGACGCTGCGGCCACCCGTCGTCGCCCCGGTCGCCGGTCTGGTGCTGTGGCCACCCGTCGGTGCCGACCGGGCCGTCGGCGTGTCCGTCGGGAGAAGCGCCGTCACGCGCCGCCGAGTGTCCGGCCGACCCGGGTTCGTCCTGCTCGACGCCGTCGCCCTGCCGACCGCCGCCAGTCAGGCCACCGCCAGTCGGGCCGCCGCCAGTCGGGCCACCACCGTTCGGGCCACCACCGTTCGGGCCACCACCGTTCGGGCCGCCGTCACCGGCCGGGCCACCGCCCCGCGGGCCGCCGCCGTCGGGGCCACGGTCGTCGGGGCCGGCGTCGTCCGGATCGTCGGGGTGGGCGTCCTGGGCGCGCTGCAACGCCTCGTCGAGGCGCTTCTCGTCCAGCCCCGGGGTGTCGAACGGATCGCGGCGGCGGCGGTGCGGCAGGGCCAGCCGGGCGGCCACCCGGACGTCGTCGATGGTGACCCGGTCCCGGCCGTGCCAGGCGGCGTGGGCGAGGGCGGTCCGGGCGGTGACGATGTCGGCGCGCATCCCGTCCACGTCGAACGCCGCGCACACCTCGGCGATCTGCCGCAACGCGGCGTCCGGGAGTCGTACCCCGGGAAGTCGGCGGCGGGCGGCGGCCACCTGGCCGGCGATCTCCGCGTCGGCGTCGGCCCAGCGCGCCGCGAATCCGACCGGGTCGGCGTCGGCGGCCAGCCGGCGGCGGACCACCTCGACCCGGATCTCCGGGTCCCGGCTGGCACCCACCTCCACGGTGAGCCCGAACCGGTCGAGCAGCTGCGGGCGCAGCTCACCCTCCTCCGGGTTCATCGTGCCGACCAGCAGGAACCGGGCCGCGTGGCTGACCGAGACGCCCTCCCGCTCGACGTGGCTGCGACCCATCGCCGCCGCGTCGAGCAGCAGGTCGACGAGGTGGTCGTGCAGCAGGTTGACCTCGTCGACGTAGAGCACACCCCGGTGCGCGGCGGCGAGCAGACCCGGCTCGAAGGCGCGTACGCCCTCACCGATCGCCTTCTCCAGGTCCAGTGCGCCGACCACCCGGTCCTCGGCGGCGCCCACCGGCAACTCGACGAGGCGGGCCGGACGGGTCTCGGCGGCGGAGTCGGCCGGGTGCGGGCCGTCCGGGCAGGCCGGGTCGGGCTCGGCCGGGTCGCAGCCGAAGCGGCAGCCGGCCACCCGCCGGACCGGGGGCAGCAGCGCGGCGAGGGCCCGTACGGCGGTGGACTTGGCGGTGCCCTTCTCACCCCGGACCAGCACCCCGCCGATCGCCGGGGAGACCGCGTTGAGCAGCAACGCCAGCCGCATGTCGGCCATGCCGAGCACCGCACTGAACGGGTAAATCGTCACTGCGCCTTCTTTCGTTCGCGACTGCGGGGCTCGCAAAACCGGCTCACTTCTTGCGCTCACTGCGCTTCCTTCGTTCGCGACTGCGGGGCTCGCAAAACCGGCTCACTCCTCGCGCTCACACCCGGTCCTCCAGGTCGCCCTCGCTGGCCAGGTACGTGTCGCGCAGGCGGTCCAGGGTGGCCGGCTCCGGCTTGGCCCACAGCCCCCGGTCGGCGGCCTCCAACAGCCGCTCGGTGATGCCGCGCAGCGCCCACGGGTTGGACTGCTCCAGGAACTCCCGGGTGGTCTCGTCGAAGAGGTACGCGGCGGCCAGATGCTCGTACATCCAGTCGTCGACCACTCCGGCGGTGGCGTCGTAGCCGAACAGGTAGTCCACTGTGGCCGCCAGCTCGAACGCGCCCTTGTAGCCGTGCCGGCGCATCGCGGCGATCCACTTCGGGTTGACCACCCGGGCCCGGAACACCCGCCGGGTCTCCTCACCCAGCGTGCGGGTGCGCACGTCGTGCGGCATCGCCGAGTCACCCACGTACGCCGCCGGTGACGTGCCGGTGAGGTGGCGGACCATCGCCACCATTCCGCCGTGGTACTGGAAGTAGTCGTCGGAGTCGACGATGTCGTGCTCACGGGTGTCCTGGTTCTTCACCGCCACCGCGATTCGGGAGAACGAGCGCTCCATGTCGGCGCGCGCCTCCCGCCCGTCCAGGCCCCGGCCGTACGCGTAGCCGCCCCACACCGCGTACACCTCAGCCAGGTCGGCGTCGCTGCGCCAGGTCCGGGCGTCGATCAGGGGCAGCAGCCCCGCGCCGTACGCGCCGGGCTTGGAGCCGAAGATCCGGGCGGTGGCCCGCCGCTCGTCGCCGTGCTCGGCGAGGTCGGCGGTGACGTGCGCCCGCAGGTAGTTCTCCTCGTCCGGCTCGTCCAGCGCGGCCACCCGCCGCACGGCATCATCGAGCAGCGCCACGACGTGCGGGAACGCGTCGCGGAAGAAGCCGGAGATGCGCACGGTGACGTCGACGCGGGGCCGGCCCAGCTCGGCGGTCGGCACCACCTCGATACCGGTGACCCGCCGGGACCGGTCGTCCCAGACCGGCCGGCAGCCCAGCAGCGCGAGCACCTCGGCGATGTCGTCGCCCTGCGTCCGCATGGCGCTGGTGCCCCACACGGTCAACCCCACCGAGCGGGGGTACGCGCCGGTGTCGGCGAGGTGCCGGGCCAGCAGCGAGTCGGCGAGGGCCACCCCGACGTCCCAGGCGTTGCGGCTGGGGATGGCCTTCGGGTCGACGGAGTAGAAGTTGCGGCCGGTGGGCAGCACGTTGACCAGACCCCGGGTGGGTGAGCCGGACGGGCCGGGCGGCACGAACCTCCCGTCCAGCGCCCCGAGGGTGTGAGTCAGCTCGTCGGTGGTCCGGTCCAGTCGGGGCACCAGCTCGGTGGCGGCGAAGTGCAGCACCGCGGCGACGTCCGGGATCGACTGACCGGTCACCTCGGTCACCACGGCGTCGACCGCGTCCACGGCCCAGTCCAGGGTCTCCATGCCGACGACCAACCGCCGCGCGAGGGCCTCGATGAGGTCGATCGCGTCGGCGGCGGTGCCGGCCGGCCCGTCCACCACCTCGGTCAGCGCCGCAGGCAGAGCCAGTCGCTGTCCCGGCGCCGCGAGCAGCTCCTGCTCGTCGAGGGAGTACGCGACGGCGAGGGCCTGCCGCAGGCCGGGCAAGGCCCGGGCGCCGCCCCAGATCTGCGGGGCGCGCAGCACCGCGAGGACGAGGTTGACCCGTGGCTCGCCGGTGGGCGCGTCGGCGAGGATGTGCAACCCGTCGCGGATCTGCACGTCCTTGACCTCGCACAGGTACCCGTCGAGGTGCAGCACGAAGTCGTCGAAGTCGTCCGCGTCGGGCATCGCCTCGGCGTGCAGGTCGTGGTGCAGTTCGGCGGCGCGCACCAGGTCCCAGATCTGGGACCGCACGGTGGGCACCTTGGCCGGGTCGAGGGCCTGCACGGTCGCGTACTCGTCGAGCAGTTGCTCCAGTTTGGCCAGGTCGCCGTAGGTCTCGGCGCGGGCCATCGGCGGGACCAGGTGGTCGACGACCACGGCGTGCGCCCGCCGCTTGGCCTGGGTGCCCTCGCCGGGGTCGTTGACGATGAACGGGTAGACCAGCGGCAGGTCGCCGAGGACGGCGTCGGGCGCGCAGTCGGCGGCCAGGCCGAGGCCCTTGCCGGGCAGCCACTCCAGGGTGCCGTGCTTGCCCAGGTGCACCACGGCGTCCGCGCCGAAGCCGCCGTCCGCGACGGGCGCGGTCAACCAGCGGTACGCGGCCAGGTAGTGGTGGCTCGGCGGCAGGTCCGGGTCGTGGTAGATGGCGATCGGGTTCTCCCCGAAACCGCGCGGCGGCTGGATCAGCAGCACCACGTTGCCGAAGCGCAGCCCGGCGAGCACGATGTCGCCGCCGTCGGTGTACAGCTCGCCCGGCGGCTCACCCCAGTGCTCCCGCATCCGCTCACGCAGCTCGACCGGAACCTGGTCGAACCAGCGCCGGTACGTCGGCCCCGGTATCCGGGCCTCGGCGGCGGCCAACTGCTCCGGGGTGAGCCACTCCACGTCGTGGCCACCGGCGGCGATCAGCGCGTGGATCAGCGCGTCGCCGTCGTCGGGCGGTGGCGTGTCTCCCAGGTCGTAGCCGGCCTCGGCCAGCGCGGCGAACAGCCGGACCGCCGAGGCCGGGGTGTCCAACCCGACGGCGTTACCGACCCGGGAGTGCTTGGTGGGGTACGAGCTGAGCACCACGGCGACCCGCTTGTCGGCGTGCGGGACGTACCGCAGCCGGGCGTGGCGCACGGCGATCCCGGCGACCCGGGCGGCCCGCTCGGGGTCGGCGGCGTAGACCGAGAGCCCGTCGGCGTCGATCTGCTTGAACGAGAACGGCACGGTGACGATCCGGCCGTCGAACTCGGGGATGGCGACCTGCATGGCGGCGTCCAGCGGGGACAGTCCGGCATCGCTGTCGGCCCACTGCGTGCGGGTGCTGGTGAGGCAGAGTGCCTGGATGACCGGTACGTCCAGGGCGGCCAGGGCGCCGACGTCCCAGGCGTCCTCGTCGCCGCCACCGGAGGCGTCCGCGGCGACCGCACCGCCGGCGGCGAGCACCGTGACCAGCAGCGCGTCACAGCGGGCGAAGAGCCCGAGTGGGCCGGCGCCCGTGGTCAGCCCGCGTAGCGAGCCGCAGAAGATCGGCAGCGGGTTGCCGCCGGCGTTGTGGACCGCGTCCGCGAGTACGTCGACGAAGTCGGTGTTGCCGGCGAGGGCGTGCGCCCGGTAGAAGACGATTCCCACGGTGGGCCGGTCCGGGTCGGCGGGATGTTCGCCGTGCACGCCGTACGCCGGGGTGGGCGCGGGCGGGGCGAACCCCTCGCCGGTGAGCAGCACCGTGTCGGACAGGAACCGGGCCAACTGCCCCAGGTTGTCCGGGCCGCCCTCGACCAGGTACGCCAGCGCCTGGGTGACGACCCCGGACGGCACGGTGGAGATGGCCATCAGCTCGGCGTCGGGCAGCGCCTCGCCGCCGAGGACGACCGTCGGCACGCCGGTGGCGAGCACCGCGGCGAGGCCGTCCGGCCACGCCTGCCGACCACCGAGCAGGCGTACGACGACGAGGGCGACCCCGTCGAGCAGGGCGGGCACCTCCTCGACGGTGACTCGGGCGGGGTTGGCCAACCGGTAGTCGGCGCCGCTGGCGCGGGCGGCCAGCAGGTCGGTGTCGGCGGTGGACAGCAGCAGGATGCGCACGGTTGGCTCCGGAAAGTGACGTCCTGGGCCCCAACGGGGGCGACCGGGACGATGCGGGTGGGTACGGCGTCAGCCGGTACGACGGCCCGGGTGAACGACGTACCGACGCGGGCGTCGGGGCCGGTCAGCGGCGGGCGTTCGGCTCAGCGGTACCGGAGGCCAGCGACCTGGCGCACGCCGCTGCGGCCGGCCCGAGGCGCGCGGGCGCGGCCGGTTCCGGGCGCGCTGCGGCGCCCTGCGCACAAGTTATGACGATGCTCGTCGATGAATGAGACGCCGTGCGTCATCGGTTCCTCCTCGGGTGTCCACGCCCTGGGGTACGTCCCGACGGCCGAAGTATCCTGGCTTCCGGATCGACGCTCTCCCCCGGCCTTCCAACCGCAGACACACGGCCGTGACTCACGAGGGGGGATCGCTCCCCGGTGACAGTGGCGGGACCGCGTCGGAATCGCACCGACTTCCTTCACTGCCGTCAGGCCGCGAATGCTGCCACACCGCCGCGCCGCCGGTCAACGCGGACCCCGCCACCGCTCGGCCACGACCACCACATTGACCTGCGAAAATGTTGCCGTGCGGGTTGCTTCTCGCCGACGGCGGGCTGTTGAGCTGGCTGGTCGGTGGCGACGTGCTCCATGGCGGGGCGGTGTGTGGGCAATGTCCTTTGGAGCTGATGTCGTAGACGATTCATCCCCGGGGACAGTCATGATCCGCTGACTCGTGTCTTAGCGGGAGTGGCGTTCCGGGTGGGCCCGGCTCCACGTCCGCATGCGTTCCGGGTAGCCGGTGCGCGCCGCCTCGTACAGCGGCACCGCGTGCTTGCGGGCGATGGTCCCGGCGGCGCGGGGCGTTCCGGTACGGCGCCGGATCCACTCGCCGTCGTGGGCGATCGCCACCACTGTGGTGTCCGTCGCGGTGGTCTCCGGCTCCAGGTAGAACTCCACCCCCTGCCGGGTGGCCACGAACGCCTCCAGCGCCGCGAGGTCGTCGCGGGTCGCCTCCCGATCCAGCTTCGTCGGGGTCGCCCCGGCACCCCGTGACCGGCGATTGAACCAGCTCATGCCCCCGCCCCTCTCCTCGACGCCCCTCCAGTGCAGCACCGATTCCTGGCAATACGCTGCACGCCGGGTGGGAGAGAGCTGACCTGCGCCGGTAAATCCGTGTGGAACCCGCGGCGGGTGGGCGGTGTCATGAGTGTGATCCGAACGGAGGCTCCCCTGGACGACGAGGCGCTCGTCACCCGCGCTCGGGCAGGTGACCTGGAGGCGTACAACCTCCTGGTCGCCCGGCACACCGCGTCCGCGTACCGGACGGCGGTGCTGCTCGGCGCGGGCTCGGACTCCGAGGACGTCATCCAGGAGGCGTTCGTGAAGGCGTACCGCAAGCTGTCCCGTTATCGGGGTGAGTCGTCCTTCCGATCATGGCTGCTCGCGATCGTCGCCAACGAGACCCGCAACCTGCACCGGTCGCGGGGCCGGCGCGACGGGCTCGTCCTGCGGGCCGCGACCGCGAACCCGGCGGCCGAGATCGCCGAGGACGGGGCCGTCGGCGCGGTCCTCGCCGGGGAGCGCCGGGCCGCCTTGGTGGAGGCCCTGCGGCAACTGCCCGTACGGGACCGCGAGGTGATCGTCTGCCGGTACTTCCTCGATCTCACCGAGGAGGAGACGGTGGCGGCTCTGGGCTGGCCCCGGGGAACGGTGAAGTCGCGTACGTCCAGGGCGCTGGCGAAGCTTCGCAGCCTGCTCGACCGTGAGGAGGTCCGGCATGGGTGACCTCGAACGGGAACTGCGTGATCTGTCCGCCTGGCTGGAGACCCCCGAGCCGCCCGACGTGACCGCTCGCGTCCGCGCGCGGGTCCACCGGCCCACCCGCCGGTGGCGCTCGCTCGCCGTGGCCGCGCTCGTCGCCCTGATCGTGGCGGTGGTGCCACCGACCCGCGCCGCCATCGCCGACGCCGTCACAGGGCTGCTGCGCTTCGCCGGTGTCAGCATCGCCACCTCGCCCGCGCCGACGCTGCCAAGCGCAACTCCGTCCCCGTTGCCGGCGCAGCGGGCCGTCGCCCCGGACGAGGCGCAACGGTTGGTGCGGTTCCCGATCCGCCAACCGGCGACGCTGGGCCCGCCCGAGCGGGTGCTGGTCGCCGACCCGGACGAGACCGGCCGGTACCGGGTGGTGGCCCTGCTCTACGACGGGGGCGCGCTGCGCGTCGACGCGTTCGACGGTCGTCTCAATCTGGCCTTCCACAAGGAGGTCAGCTCGCCGGGAGTGGCCTGGACCCACGTCAACGGCGACTTCGCCATCTGGGTGGACGGGCCACACGTCCTGTCGTACGTCGATCGCGCCGGACAGGTCCGCGAGGAGACCGCCCGACTCGCCGCCTCGACGCTCATCTGGGAGGAGGGCGACGTGACCTACCGGATCGAGGGCGCCCTCAGCCGGGCGGAGGCGGTCGGGATCGCCGAATCACTGCCGTAGGGAACCCGGCGGGCCCGGCCGGTGTCATGACGATGCGACGAGTCGTCGACGGGTACCGGAAGGGGCGAGATGGTTTCACGGGGCAAATTGCTGCTGGCGGCATCGGTTCTGCTGGCGGGCTGCACGACCACGACCAGCGGTGGTTCGGCCGCGCCGACGAGCGGACGCACCACCGCATCGAGCGCGGCGACGTCGAGCGCGACCACATCGAGCGCGGCGACGTCAAGCACCACCGGGTCGAGCGCCGCGACGGGCTGCGGTTCGCGGGTCGAGACGGGTTCACTGCCCGACTGGGCGGACGCCGGCTTCAGCGGGGACGCGCGGATACCACACGTCTTCGGCGCGAAGGGTGACATCGTGGCGGTGCTGTTCGCCCACCCGCTGCGGCAGGTCCGGACGGACGGGTCGAACAACAAGATCCTCTGGGTGGCCCGCGCCGCCACGACCTCGCCCGACCCGACGGCACCGGCAACCCTGGTCATCACCGCGACCCTGGACGGCGCCGACACCCGGGTGAGCCGGGAGGTCGCCGGCGGTCCGGGCCCATCGATCATCGACCTGCCGCAGGCCGGGTGCTGGCACCTCGACCTGCGCTGGTCCGGGCACACCGACACCATCGACCTGGTGTACGCCCCCTGAGCCGGCGCTCGGGCCGCCTAGGCTTCCCGACGTGCCCACGGACGCTCGGGCGGCGGCGGCCCGCAACAACGCCGAATGGTGTGACATCGTCTGCGGCAGCCACGGGCTGGTCGGGCGTACCGACGACGAGGCCTGGTCGGTCCCCCGCCGGTCGCCACAGTGGTACCCGGACGCGGTCACCCTGCGACCCGGCGTCGACGCCGAGGCTCTGCTGGCGCATATCGACGCGGGGCCCGGCGCGTCGGTGAAGGACAGCTTCGCCGACCTCGACCTGTCCGGGTACGGGTTCCGGGTGCTCTTCGACGCCCAGTGGATCCACCGCCCCCCGACGGCAGCACCCGTCGACGCGCCGCTCACCCCGATCCGTACACCCGAGGGGTTGGCGGCCTGGGCGGCGGCACACGGCGGCGGCGAGCTCTTCCGCCCGGCGTTACTGGCCGACCCGCGGGTCCGGATTCTCGCCCGCCACGACGACCGGGGCGCGGTCACCGGCGGTGCGGTGCTGAACGGCGGCGACGGCCGGTACGGCGTCTCCAACCTGTTCACCCGCACCGCCGACCCCCGGAACATCTGGGACGGGGTGCGCGCCACCGTCCCCACCGCGTCGCTGCTCGGCTACGAGCCCAACCCCGACCTACCCCCGGCCCTGGACGCCGGCTTCCTTCCCACCGGCCCCCTCCGAGTCTGGCTCCACGACTGACCCACCTCCGTTGATCATGAAGTTAGCGACACGACACGCCGACAGCGGTGGCGATAACTTCATGATCGACGGCGGGGACGACCGGACGGCGCGGAGGGCGGAGGGCCGGGCGGGTTAGGGCAGGCGGGTGAGGTCTTCGGGGGTTAGGCGCAGGGCTGCGGCGGCGATGTTCTGCTCCAGGTGGGTGGGGTTTGCGGTGCCGGGGATGGCCAGCACGTGAGGGCCCTGGTGCAGGGTCCAGGCGAGGCGTACCTGCTGCGGGGTGACGCCGTGCGCGCGGGCGACCGCCTCGACGGCCTCGCCCTGGGCGGCGCTCGCGCCCGCCTCCCGCCCGGTGCCGGCCAGCGCGAAGAACGGCACGTAGGCGATGCCCCGCTCACCGCAGAGCCGCACGAACGCGTCCTGCTCCCGGTAGGCGTCCACCCCGTAGTTGTTCTGCACGCAGACCACCGGAGCGATGCCCGCCACCTCGTCCAATTGCTCGGGCCGGACGTTGGAGAGCCCGAGGTGCCGGATCAGCCCGGCGGCCCGCAGCTCGGCGAGCGCGCCGAACCGATCTGCCAGCGGCACCGGGCCCGGCCCCCGGCCGAGGCGCAGGTTCACCACGTCGAGCTGGTCGCGGCCGAGCCGGCGAAGGTTCTCCTCCACCTGGGCCCGCAACTGCCCGGGGGTGTACGCCTCGGTGAAGCCTTCCTCCGGGTCGTACCCGAAACCGACCTTGGTGGCGGTCACCAGATCCTCCGGGTACGGGGCGAGCGCCGCGCGGATCAGCTCGGTGGCGTAGCGGGCCGGGCCGGTGCCGACGCGTAGGGTGCCGCCGGGCGAGACGTAGAACGCGGCCGTGTCGATGTGGTTGATGCCCAGCTCCATGGCGCGGCGCAGCAGGGCGACGGCCTGGTCGGGGTCGGGGTTCGCGGTGATCCGCATGGAGCCGAAGCCCATCCGGTGCACGGTGCGGTCGCCCAGGGTCCAGGTGCCCGCCGCGGCGGCGCTGATCTTGTCGGTTGGCATCGGGCGACCGTAACCAGCCCGGGTGCGCGGCGCAGTCGGCCACGCACCCGATACCGCCCGATGGCGAAGTGGGTTAGTTTTTAGCTACCGACGAAGCCGTTCCGGCGGGGTGTGGCGGGCGCAGCACCGGCACCAGCAGCAGGGTCGGCAGCAGCAGCAGCGGCACCGCCAGCAGCGCGCGCAGGGTGCCGACCTCGTCGCCGATCAGCCCCAGCAACGGCGGGCCGCCGAGGAACGCGGTGTAGCCGATCACCGCGACCACGCTCACCCGCACCGCCGCGTGCGCCTCGTCGTCGGCCGCCGCGCTCATCCCGACCGGGAAGCCCAGCGACGCACCGAGGCCCCACAGCGCGACGCCGATGATGGCCACCGGCCCGGAGCCCGCCAGCACGGCCAGGCCGGCGCCGACCACGGCGAGCCCGATGGTGCCGCTGAGCACCGGCACCCGACCCCACCGGTCCAGCGCGATGGTGCCGGCGGTGCGCCCGACGGTCATGCCCACCACGAAGACGGCGAAGACCGCCGCGCCGGCCGCCTCGCTCAAGTCCCGTCCGTCGATGAACGCAACGGCCAACCAGTCGTTGGCGGCACCCTCGGTGAACGCCGCCACCAGCACGAACAGCCCGATCAGCAGGGTGCGCGGCTCCCGCCAGGCGGCGAGTTGCGCCCGGCGACGGGCGGCCGGGGTGGCGTCCGCCGGGTCACCGGTGTGATCGCTGCCCACGGGCAGGAACGTGCGGGCGGCCAGTGCGGTGCCGGTCAACACGACCACCGCCACCGCGACAAGGTGCGCGCCGACCGACACGTCGAACCGGGCCGCCCCGGCGCCGAGCGCCGCTCCGGCCACCGAACCGAGGCTCCACCCGGCGTGGAAACGGGGCATGATCGTACGGCCCAGCCGCCGTTCCACCGCCGCGCCCTCGACGTTCATCGCCACGTCGCAGGCGCCGGAGCCGTAGCCGAGGGCGACCAGTCCCAGGGCGACGATGGCGAACGACCCGGTCATCGTGGCGCCCAGCCCCGCCACGGTCAGGCCGACCGCGACCAGCACCGTGGCCATCGTGACGGTGCGGGCCGCACCGAATCGCTGGGCGAGCAGGCCGGAGGTGGGCATGGCCAGCAGCGCGCCGACGCTCATCGCCAGCAGCAGCAACCCGAGTCGGCCGGCGGAGAGGTCCAACGCCTCACGGACCGCCGGGACGCGGGAGAACCAGCTGCCGACGGCCAGCCCGTTGAGGGTGAAGGTGACAGCGACGCCGTTGCGGGCGAGCCGCACCGTCCGCAGGGTCGGCGATGCGAAATCCGGGGCTACGGGTCGACTGGTGGGGGCGCTCACGAGGGTAGGTCCTCTTTCTCGGGGTGATCTCCTGGCACGATCGCACACCTGAGAGCGCTACCACCACAAGCGGCAACCGCCCCTTACCGCTGCTGGTCTGGCCGGGGCATGATGTGAGCAGGCGTTGGTCCGACCGGACGGGCCGCCGCAGGAGGCGACGATGACGACAGCGGCACACCGACCGGCCACCCTCGAGGACGTGGCCCGGATCGCCGGGGTGTCCCGGTCCACGGCGTCGCGGGTGATCGCCGGCACGGGCTTCGCCTCGCCGGCCGCCCGGAAACAGGTCACGGCAGCCGTCGACCAGCTCGGCTACGTGCCCAACCCGGCCGCCCGGGCGCTGGTCCGCGGCGGCGGCGTACGCCTGGTCGTGGCCGTTCTGGGCACCAGCGCCGCGGTGCTGGACGACCCGTACGTGCACCAGGTGGTCGGCGCGGCCGCCCGGGTGTGCACGCCCGCCGGTGTCGGGGTGGCGCTGTACTGGCTGCCGTTCGGCGACCCCCGCAGCCTCGACCAACTCGACGGGGACCGCAGCGTGTGCGGGGTGATCCTGGTCAACACCACCGAGGAGCTGCTGGAGGCGGTGCCCCGGTCGCTCCGCGGTCGGGTCGTCTCGATCGGCGTCGGCTCACCGACCGTGCCCTCGTTCGACGTCGACAACGCCGCCGGCTCCGAAGCGGTACTGCGCCACCTGTACGCCTCGGGTCGCCGCCGGATCGCCATGGTGACCGGCCCCCGGTGGCTGCCCTGCGCGCAACGCCCGGTGCAGACGTACCGCCGACTCATGGCCGAGGCCGGCCTACCGGAGCGGATACTGCCCGGGGACTTCAGGGCGCCGCGCGGCCGAACGGCGGCCGGCGAGGCGCTGCGCCGCTGGCCGGACATCGACGCGATCTACGCGATCAGCGACGACACCGCGCTCGGGGTGATCGCGGGCCTGCGGGACGCCGGCGCGCGGGTGCCCGGCGACGTCGCGGTGGCCGGCTTCGACGACATTCCGTTGGCCGGGATGACCGCCCCGGCGCTGACCACGGCGAGTCATCCGGTGGGGCGGATCGCCGGCGCCGCGGCCACCGCTCTGCTGGACGGACGCCCGGCGGCTCCGGTGACCCTCTTCCCGTCCGCCCTGGTGGCGCGGGCCAGCGCCTGAGTCGACGCTCGGCTGAGAACGCTTAGGTTAACCCCGCACGGGCCGGGTAACCGCGTCGGACCTTTCGTCCACCGCGAGGAGCGCCAACCCGTGTCCGACTCCGCGCCGTCGCACTGGGACTCGCCGCCGAGCCCTCGGGACGGCCGGTTGACCGCCCGCCGCCACCCGCCGGTGGCGCCGGGACGCACCGGGCTCGTGCCGATGGCCGGCCCCGACGGTGACCGGGTGGCCCTGGGGTACGCCCCGGAGCCGGCGGCCGACGGTTCGGCGTACCGGTTGGTGCTACTCCTGCACGGTGCGGGCGGCTCGGCCCGACAGGGCCTGGACCTGCTGTTGCCGGTCGCGGACGCGCAGCACCTGCTGCTGGTCGCCCCGGACTCGTCGGCGGCCAGTTGGGACCTGATCGCCGGCGGCTTCGGGGCGGACGTGGGACGCATCGACGGGCTGTTGGCGACCGTCTTCGGCACCTACCCGGTGTCCGACGTGACGGTCGGGGGCTTCTCCGACGGCGCCTCGTACGCGCTGTCGCTGGGCCTGGCGAACGGGGACCTGATCGACGCGGTGCTGGCCTTCTCCCCCGGTTTCGCCGCGCCACCGGTCACCCACGGCCGGCCCCGGATCTTCATCTCGCACGGCGTCGACGACCGGGTGCTGCCCATCGACGTTTGCAGCCGCCGCCTCGTCCCCCGCCTGCACGACCTCGGCTACGACGTGACCTACGAGGAGTTTCCCGGCGGCCACGACATCCCCTCCCCGATCCGCGATTCCGCCACCACCTGGCTAACCACCTAACCCGCCCCGCCCCGCCCCGCCCCGTTCGCCCCGCCCCGCCCGGTCGATCATGGAGTTGTGGTGGGCAATTGATGCCGAAGAGTGGCTTGCGGGAGGCACCACCAGTCCTTGATCGACCCGGAGCGTCGGTGGATGGCGGCTCTGACCGTCCGGGCGTCAGACCGGGGGGAGGCCGAGGGCGTCGTCGACGCGGGCGAGGACGGCGGCGTCGTCCTCCGGGTTGACGCCCCGCAGCAGGTCGATGGCCGTGGCCCGAACCTGACCGATGATCATCGCCAGGGGGAGGGTCTGTGTGGAGCCGAAGAGCTGCCCGGCGGCGTGCACCGCGGCCAACGCCGACTCGTCGGCCCGGGTGGCGTGCCGGTCGGCGGTCTCCTCCTGCCCCTCCAGGTCGGCGGCCAGAGCGGCACCGGCCTGGCGGACCGCCTCGGCCAGCGACCGCAGGGCGGCACCCAGCTCGGCCGGGGCCGGCGTGTGCAGTCGGCTGAGGGTCACGCCCGCACGGGCCAGCACCCGGACGTTACGGACGGCGTAGTCGATCTGCCGGATCGACTCGTCCACCGAGCGCAGCCGACCGATGTGCTGACGTCGACGGACGTTGAGCCGCAACGCCTCACCGGCGGCCAGCACCCCGTCGCGCAGCCCGTCCACCCGGGCGTCCATCCCCCGGGCCTGTTTCAGCGCGGCGACCGCGGCCGGCTCGTCACGGTGGTCCAGCGCGTCGGCGATCCCGCCCAGCAGCCCGGCCAACTCGTCGAAGGTCCGCCGCACCTCGGCGACCAGCGGGGCCAGCGGGTGCCGGGCGTCGACCAGCAGGCTGGCCGCGAGCGCGACCACGCCGCCGACCAGCGCGTCGACGAAGCGGAACGGCACCAACGACCCGTCCGGCGGTGCGACCACCACCAGATAGAGCGCGGAGACCGCCGCCTGCACCAGCGTCACGCCGGTGGCACCGAAGGCCACCGCGAGGAGGACGGTGAGCAGGATGACGGTGAAGACCGTCCAGGTGCTGCCCGGGCCGAGCGCCTGCACCACCAGGTCCGCGACGAGTACTCCGGCGGCGACCCCGAGGACGACCTCGACGGCTCGGCGGATGCGCTGCCCCCGGGCCTGACCGAGAACGATCAGCGCGGTGGCCGGCGCGAAGAAGGGCTGCGGGTGCCCGAGCAACCGGGTGGCCAGCAGCCAGGCCACGGTCGCCGCGACGGTCGCCTCCAGCACCGGCCGCCAGCCGTGCCGCAACCGCCCGCCGGCCGTCCGCAGGCCGCTGAACCCCACCATCGCCCACCCTCTCCCACCCACGCCAGCCGCCCCGCCCCGCCCGCCCCGGTCCGCTCCGCCCCGGTCCGGTCCGGCACCACCAGCTCACCGCACCACGCCGCCGCGCGGCACCACACCGCACCGCCGCCTCACCGCACCGCACCGCACCACCGCCGCCACACCGCACCGTCGCCACCGCACGGCACCACGCCGCACCGCCACCGGCTTACAGCGGCAGACCACCCACGCCCGACACCACACCGCCGGCTAAGCAGCACGCCGTCCACTCCCCCTTTGGAGCTGATGCCGTAAACGAATCAGGCTCGATGTCGTAAACGATTCAGCTCCAAAGGGCCTACCCACGGCACCACGCCGGCGGCGCACGGCATCCCCAGGCGATCGTCTCCCATCACGCGTCGGACCTGATCACCGGGCTGCTCCGCGCCCCCGCCCGGGTGCCAGCACGCCGACGGGCCCGCGCGCCCGACGTACCCGCCAAACCCCGCACGCCGCCAGGCCCGCACACGGCCGGGCAGGGGCCGCACACGGCCGGGCCCGCGCGCCGGTCGGGCCCGCGCGCCGGTCGGGCCCGCGCGCCGGTCGGGCCCGCGCGCCGGTCGGGCCCGCGCGCCGGTCGGGCCCGCGCGTCGGTCGGGTCAGGTTCCGGTGAGGGCGCGCAGCAGCGTACGGACGGCGGCGCTCAGGTCGGCGCGGCTGGCGGCGGTGCCGGGCTGTGGGGCGCAGAGCGCGCCCGCGCCGGCCAGTCGGTCGAAGAGCAGCCCGTCCACGAACGCGACGAACTGGTCGCCCTGCCGGTCGGGGTCGGTGGCCCCGGCCCGGGTCAGCAGGTCCCGGGCCTGCACCCGCAGGCCGGTGCCGTGCTGCAGGATGCCGCGCAGCTCGGGCCGGTGCACCGCCTCCAGTAGGCAGGCGTAGCGGGTGAGGCTCCGGCTACGTCCGACGCTCAACCACCGGTCGAGCACCTCGGCGACGCCGGCGGCGAGCGCGTCGAGGTCGTCGCTGTCGAGCCGGGGGGCGGGGGTCGGGGGTGGCGGGCCGGTCGGCAGGTCGTACGCGGCCAGGTCGGCCCGGTCCCTCTCGGCGAGCCGTCCCACCACGGCCTCGATCAGCGCCTGACGGGTCCGCAGGTACGCGGAGGTGGTGCCCGGCGGCAGTCCGGCGCGGCCGTCGACGGCCCGGTGGGTCAAAGCTCGCATGCCACCGTCGGCGATCAGTTCGATGGCCGCGTCGGTCAGCGTCGCGATCCGGTTCGCCCGCGCCGTCATGGCACTCCTTCCTTGTGGTGGTCCGGAGGTAGTATCACTCTTCTACAGGTGTAGAAGGAGGGTCGACATGGACGACTCACACGCGGTGGTGGTGGGCGCCGGCATCGGCGGGTTGAGCGCGGCGCTCGCCCTGCACCGGCACGGGTGGCGGGTAACCGTGCTGGAGCGCGCCCCCGAGATGCGCGAGGTCGGTGCAGGCCTGAGCCTGATGGCCAACGCCGTACGCGGGGTGGACGCCCTCGGCCTGGGCCCGGCCCTGCGCCGGGGTGGACACGGCGAGGCGCCCGGCGGGATCCGCAACCGGCACGGGCGGTGGTTGTCCCGGGTGGACGCGTCGGAGATGATCCGGCAGCTGGGCACCACGGCGCTGGGCGTACACCGGGCCACTCTGCACCGCACCCTGCGCGAGGCCCTGCCCGCCTCGTCCCTGCACACCAGCGCCACGGTGGAGCACGTCGAGTCCGGCCCGGACCGCGCCGAGGTGCGCTATCAGGGGCCCGACGGCGCGCACACCCTCACCGCCGACCTGGTGGTCGGCGCCGACGGCCTGCGCAGCCGGGTCCGTGCCCAGCTCTGGCCGCAACACCCCGGCCCGGTGTACGCGGGATCGACGACGTGGCGAGCGGCCATCGCGTTTCCGGACCCGATCCCGGCCGCCATCACCTGGGGACCGGGAGCCGAATTCGGCATGGTGCCGATCGGCGACGGCCAGCTCTACTGGTACGGGGCGGTGAACGCCCCGCCCGGCGGCCACGCCCCCGACGAGTTGGCGGCCCTGCGGGAGCACTTCGGAGACTGGCACGACCCCATCCCGGCGCTTCTCGCGGCGACCCCACCCGACGTCGTGCTGCGCAACGACATCCACTACCTGCCCGCGCCGCTGCCCTCGTACGTGCGCGGACGGGTGGCACTGCTCGGCGACGCCGCCCACCCGATGACACCCAACCTCGGGCAGGGCGCCGGGCAGGCCATCGAGGACGCGGTGGTGCTCGGCGCGGTGTGCGCCGGCGGCGCGGTGGAGGTGCCGGCCGCCCTGGCCGCGTACGACGCGCAGCGTCGACCACGCAGTCAGTCCGTTGCCCGGGCCTCCTACATCGCTGGGCGGTTCGGACAGCAGCTGCACAACCCGATCGCCTTCGCGATGCGGAGCGTCGCGTTGCGGCTCACCCCGGGCCGGGTGGCCCTGCGCAGCATGGCCCGCTACGCGGACTGGCGACCCCCGGCGGGCTGAGCCGGCTCCGTGGGCATCCGACCGGTGGCCAGAGCGGCGTACTCGGGTGAGGCGAGGAACTCGGTCAGCACCTCCACCGTGCCCGGCGTCCAGGGGCGACCGTCGAGCACCTCGTCGCCGGGCACGAAGAGCATCGCCGCGCCCTCACCGAGCACCACGTCCTCCTGCCGGGCCCGGGTGGTGCCGAGAAAGTAGTGCTTCATCCTGGCCAGCTCGGGCAGCGTCTGCACGGCGATCGGGTGCAGTGGCCCGTCGGCGCGCAGCCCGGTTTCCTCCCACAGCTCCCGATCGGCGGTCTGCTCCGGCGTCTCCCCCGGCTCGCCGTGGCCGCCGGGCAACCCCCACACGTTCGGGTGGTGCGGCGCGTCGCCGTCGCGCAGTTGCAACAGCAGCTGCCCGTCGGGATCCACCAGCAGGACGCACGCGACAATTCTCATCCGACCAGCCTACGGCCGACGACAAACCGTCGTGGCCCCAAAGCTCCAGAATAGTCATTCGGGTCGTCGTCGGAGCTAATCAAAGGCGACAGTGCGCCGGTACAATCGGCGACTTCGTTGTGACCGATCGCTGACTGCTGATGATGAAAGCGATCACACACACTGAGCCCATGAACAGGAGAGTCAACCGCGGTAGGGCACTCCGCGTCGCGGTGTGCCTCCTGCTTCTCGCCGCGCTGAGCGGCTGCATGCAACTCAACATGGGGTTGACCGTCAACGCCGACGACACGGTCGACGGGCAGCTCCTGCTGACGGCCCAGAAGTCCGTGCTGACCGCCCGGAACAAGAACATCCCGCTGGCCTTCGCGGAGTTGCGGCAGAACATCCCCGCCCTACCGGCGGGCGAGGAGACCCTTTACCAGGACGACACTTTCTACGGCTCGCAGATCAGTTACCGCAAGGCGCCGCTGGCCGGTTTCGACACCGAGAGCGTGAAACTGGTCAGGGACGGGGACCTGTACCGCTTCACTCTGCCGCTTGATCCCAAGAAATATGGCGGAAAGGTTGCGGAGCAGAATCCGCAAAACCAACAGGCGTTCCTCAAGCTCATGTCGTTCGAGATCTCGGTGACATTTCCCGGCCGAGTGATCGACAGTAATGGGACCGTCAACGGCCGTTCGGTCAGTTGGAAGGTCGATCCCAACCAGGAGAAGCCGGCCGAGCTGCGGGCCGTGGCCGAGGCGCCACCTCGACCGTCCACCTCGCCGGCCGCCGCCGGCGAGGAGGACGACGGCGGGTTCCCCTGGCTGCTGGTCGTCGGCGGTGTCCTCCTGCTGCTGGTGCTCGCCGCGGTGGGCGTACTCCTGGTGCGCCGCCGTCATCCCGGGGCGCCGGCTGCGCCCGGTCCGACCCCGCCGCCGGGCCCGCCCGCCGGCGCCCCGGGGCCCGGCTGATCCATCTGGTGGCCGGCTCAGCCGGCCACGCCCGGCCCCGGCCGCCCCCGACACGACGGCGACCGGCCCCGGTGCTCCCCGCGGGGCACCGAACCTCACCACCACAGACCGGTCGCACCATCGCAGAAAAGGGGGATCGTCATGAACGATCTCTTCACCTGGGCAGCTCTGGGGACGATCGCCGGCGCGAGCGCCGCCACCCTGCTGGCCACCAACATCATCGGCGGGCTGATCGGCCCGAGCGGCGACAAGCTCCGCAAGTGGATCGCCATCGCCATCGCGATGCTGCTGTCCTACCTGACAGCGGCGTTCGCCGACGACGCCGGCGGCGAGAAGTGGGTCATCGCGTTCTTCAACGCGCTTGTCATCTTCTCCGCCGCGCTCGGCGTCAACCAGTTCCCACCCGGCAACCGACAGGCGACGCCGACCCAGGTCGCGAGCGGTCGTGAGCCCCGAGTCTTCCGTTCCTGGGTCTGAGGGGTGTCGTCATGGTCTTCGGAATTCTCAGCGCGGCCATCCAGGTCGGCTTCGGCGCCCTGCTCGGCTTCCTCGCCGGTGGCCCGATCGGGCTGCTGATCGGCGCCGTCGTGGGCCTGGTGGTCGGCGCGGTCTTCGGCTGGTCGGTGGCGTCCGCCGGGGTGTACGCCTCGGACGCCCGCGGCATCTTCCTCTTCGTCGTCGACCACACCTGGAGTCTGCTCAACACGGTCGTCGGCGCCATCTACCTGACCGTGCACCTGATCTTCGGGCACTCACTGGACCGGCCCACGTCGCTGGGCAGCGGTCGGGTCAGTGTGGTGGAGGGGGTCTCACCCCGGTACGCCACCACCATCGGCACCGTCTGCGCCGGCTCCAGCTCGGGGATCCAGCGGCACGAGGACGTGCACATCTTCCAGGGTCGCCTACTCGGGCCGCTCTACATCCCCCTCGTCCTGGCCAACTACGTCCTGTTCACCATCGCGCCGGTGTGGCTGCTCTACCACGACCACACCAACGCCCCGATCAACCGCTTCACCCGGTACTTCGAGATCGGCGTCTACCCGCACGTCTGGAACGAGGCCATCGCGTACCGGATCCAGGGGACGCCGCCGCGATGAGCACCCACGGGCGCGGACCGATCGAGACCGCCACCGCCGAGCTGGTCGCCTGGGTGACCAGCGCCGCGGGGGAACCCGTCCCGGTCGGCCCGCCCCGTGCCTGCGACGACGCCGACGGGCTCACGCTCTGGCCGATGGAGCTACGCCCGGCCCGGCAGACCCGCTCCAGCGGCGCGGTCCGCGAACCGTACCGGTTCACGGTCCGCCACCTGCTCTGCGTGACCGGGCCGGCCGGGTTGCCCCGGCTGGACCGGGTGCTCACCGCCGCGACCAGCGACGGTAGTTACCCGGTCGTACTGGAGGCCGGCGACGCACCACTGTGGACGGCTTTCGGCACGGTGCCCCGGCCGGCGCTGCTGATCGACGTGGCGGCGCAGGTGGACCACCCGACTCCGGCCGCGCCGCCGGTGCTGCAACCACTGCGGCTGCGGCAACTCGACGTGCGCAGCCTCAGTGGACGGGTGGTCGGCCCCCAGGACCAGCCACTGGCCGCGATGCGGGTCGAACTGCCCGGCACCGGGTCCGCCACCCGCACCGACCCGCAGGGCCGGTTCGTGATCGTCGGCGTCCCGCACGACCCCGAGCACCCGAGCCCGGTCCGGCTGCGGCTGACCGGACGCGGGCTCGTCCTCACCGCCGACGTCGACCCCGCCGAGGACGACATCGTCATCGTCTGCGCGCCACCGACCAGCTGACACCCACAGGCACAGGAGGATCGATGCCCAGTTACTTCTCCCCCGGCATCTATGTCGAGGAGGTCCCCAGCGGCGCCCGACCGATCGGGCCGGCGAGCACCAGCATCGCCGCCTTCGTCGGCGTCGCCCCGGACCGCTCCGCCCACCTGGGCAAGGCGGTGCCGGTCAACAACTGGACGGAGTTCCTGCGGCTCTTCGCCGGTGGGGAGCGGGTGGAGAGCACCCCGCTGGCCCGGGCGGTCTTCGGCTTCCTGGACAACGGGGGCGCCCGCTGCTGGGTGGTCAACGTCGGCGAGGGTGGCGCGATCACCGGCTCCGGGCAGCGGCGCGGCGGCCTGCAACTGCTGGAGGCCGTCGACGAGATCTCCATCATCGCCGCGCCCGGTTTCCACGACGTGGTGTCCCACGAGGCGCTGCTCAGCATGGCCGAGCGCACCCGCACCATGGTCGCGATCTGCGACCCGGCGCCGGACATCGACGACATCTCCGCGTTGACCCGGGTCGCCACGCCGTCCTCCGGCAAACCCCCCAAGCCCGCCGAGGGTACGGGCGGCGGTCCCGGCGGCGGCCCGGCCCAGCCGGGCGGCTCCGGTGGTCACGAGGGGGCCGCCTACCGGCCGCGACAGTCCGAGTTCGGCGCGTTCTACTACCCCTGGCTGCGGGTACGCGACCCGATCAGCGGCGAGTTGGAACTCACCCCGCCGAGCGGGCACCTCGCCGGCATCTGGGCCCGCACCGACGCCCTGCGCGGGGTGCACAAGGCCCCGGCCAACGAACCCGTGCGCGGGGCCGTCGACCTGGGCTACCTGGTCACCCGACCGGAACACGACGTGCTCAACCCCAAGGGCGTCAACGTAATCCGCTACTTCGCCGGCGAGGGCATCCGCGTCTGGGGCGCCCGTACGCTCGCCGCCGAGGCCAGCGAGTGGCGCTACCTCAACGTCCGGCGCCTGAGCATCGCCATCGAGCAGGCCATCGCCAACGGCACCCGGTGGATGGTGTTCGAGCCCAACGACTTCACCCTCTGGCGCTCGATCCGGCGCGACATCGGCGCGTTCCTCACCCGGGTGTGGCGCGACGGCGCGCTGCTGGGACGCAGCCCCGAGGAGGCGTTCTTCGTCAAGTGCGACGAGGAGACCAACCCGCCGGACGTCCGCGACGCCGGCATGGTGATCGCCCACATCGGCATCGCGGTCGTCAAGCCCGCCGAATTCGTGGTGTTCAAGCTGAGCCAGTGGGCCGGCGGCACCGAGACCGAGACGATCGGAGGCTGACATGCCCACCACCGCCACCCCGCAACCCGGCGCCCCGGTCGACCCGTACCGGGCGTACAACTTCCGACTGCTCATCAACGGCGTCACCAACGGCCACTTCACCGAGATGACCGGGTTGGAGGTCAACATCCCCGGGCAGCCGTACCGGGAGCACGGCCTTGGTCGGATGCGGATGGTGCCCGGTCAGGCCGAGTACGAGCCGGTGACGCTGCACTTCGGCCTCACCGCCTCCCGCGAGCTGTGGGACTGGGTGAACGCCACCGCCCAGGGCACCCTCAACCGGCGCAACGTCTCCGTGGTGCTGCTCGACTCGGTCGGGACGGCCGAGGTGCTGCGCTGGAACCTGATCGACGCCTGGCCGACCCGGTGGCGCGGCGCGCACCTCAACACCCTCAGCCACGAGATCGCCATCGCCTCGTTGACCCTGCGCTACGAGGGCCTGGAGCTGGAGACCGGCGGTGCCACCGCGCCGACACCCGCGTAGCTGGCTGGCCGTCCGGCTGCGCTCGGCCGCCGGGGCGGTGCAGCGCCTCGCCGGGCGGGTCGAGCCCGCCGGCCACCCACCGCCACCGTCGGAGACGCCCACGGCGACACCACGCCGTTTCGGGGAGCCTCCGCAGCACTGGCTGGACCTGGTCGCCGCCCACGCGCCCGGCCTGCTGCACGACCTGGACCTGGACCCGTCCCCGGCCGGCACCGCCGAGGCGGGGGCCCGGGACGGCGGACGGGACGAATCGGCCGATCGGGTCGACGCCGATGGCGCGAACCCGGTCGGAAGCGCCAGGCTCGGCAGGTTCGACAACGCGCCCGACGTGGGCCGTCCCGTCAGGGAGAGCGGCGCTGGCGGGCGCGGCCCCGGCGCGAGCGGGGACCGGGGGCCGACGAGGTCGCGCGCCGAGAGCCGGAGCGGCAGGTTGGGCCGCCCGTCGCGGGCCGGTGAGCGGCCCGACGGAACCGGAATCGATGCTGCCGGCCCGCCCGGCGGCGGGGTGCCTTCGTCCAGCTCGGACGGGACGACCCCGTCGGCCGGATCCACCTGGCCGGACACGTCGACCCCGCCAGCCGGTCCGACCTGGCCGGCGGGACCGGGCGCGGCCGCGCCTCCGGTACGGCGGGCGGCCCGGAGCGACACCACGGCCCGAGGCGATACCGCGGCCCTCGACGCGAGCGGGTTGCCCCGGTCGGATGGCTCCCGGCAGCCGGTCCGCTCCATGGTCTTCGAGCCGCACACATCGCCGAGCGGCCGCGCGCACCGGACGGAGGCCGACGCCATCCGAACCACGCCGCACCCACCCCGGGACGCACAGTGGCTCGGCGAGGTCGACCACGGCCCCGGGGATTCCCCGGGCTCGTCCGCCGTACGACCCACCGCCGACCGGCTCTCCGGTGGTCGCGACGGGTTCCGGGGCGACTCGGACGGCTCGGCGGACGATCCGCCCCGACCCAGAGCGGGTCAGCGCGGGTACCCGGTCGGCCGGCGCGACAGCACGGCACGGGCGTCGCAGGTGGACGCGGCGGCGGGCGCGGCGTCGTACGGGCGTCCGGCCGGGCCAACAGCGGGTGAGTTCGACGCATCCTGGACCGGCACGACGACGAGTGCCCGGAACACGTCGACTTCTGCGCGTGGGGACCTGGCTCGCGTCGCGGACGGTGGGCCCTGGCTGGCCCTGCCCGGTGAGCCCGCACAACCCGGGCGACCGGACGCGGTGCGCGGCACCGGAACGGGATCGGCCGGCGGCGGACGAGTCCCGGGCCTCGACGGGCCACCACTCGAAGTGGCCGTGAGGGTCGTCGACCCGTGGCCGGCGCTGCCCGACGACACCGCACTGTGGTCGGTCGCCGGCGCAGCGCTGGACACCGCGCAGCTGACCCGGCTCGACCGGGAACAGGCGGGCGACTGATGGAACGCGTCGCCTTCCTCATCGACTCCTCGGGCGAACGGGTGGACTGCCTACTCAACCCGGAGACCGTGCAGGTGACCCGGCTCGCCGGCGTACGCCAACGGGGCGCCGGCGGTGGGCAGCTCACCGGGTCCGGCCTGGCCGACGACCCGCTGGTCTTCACCGGCGGCGGCCGTACCGAGCTGGTGCTCGACCTGCTCTTCGACGTCGACTTCGTGGAGGCGCAACTGCGTCCGGCCGACGTCCGGGTGCTCACCCGGCCGTTGTGGATGCTTGCGGAGAACTCCACCGCCGAGCATGGTTGGCTGCGACCGCCGCTGGTCCGGTTGGTCTGGGGCAAGACCTGGAACGTGCCCGGTGTGATCACCGCGGTGGCGGAACGGTTCGACGCGTTCACCGGCACCGGGTCGCCGCGACGGTCCTGGCTTCGGCTGAAGCTGGTCCGCGCCGCCGAGACGGCCGATCAGGCCGAGGCCGGCTTCGCCGAGGAGTTGGCCGCCGCGAGCACCCCGACCGCCGCGCCGGGCAGCGCGGTGATCGCCGCCGGTGACGGCGCGGCCGAGCCGGGTCGCTCCGGTGTGCGCTTCGACCTGCTGGCCAACGACGCGCTCGGCTCGCCGCTGCGCTGGCGGCTGCTGGCCGAACACAACCGGATCACCGATCCCCTCGCCGTGCCGGCCGGCACCACCCTCGCCGTCCCACCGACCGTCGGCACCGGCTCGGTGACCAGGTTTGCGCGGGCGGTGGCCGGTGCGGTGGGCGCGGGAGCGTCGTACGTGGGCGGCTCGATCGCCGGCACGCCGTGGGACGCGGCGACCGGCCCGACCGGCGCGGCTCCGAGCGGGTCCGGCAACCCCGGGGGTACGCCGTGACCAGCATCGCGCCCCGGGCGTTGATCGTCCTGCTCGACGGCGTCGAGCTGGTCGGCGCGGCCCGGCAGCGGGTCCGCTCGCTGCGGGTGGCGGCCCGGCTCGATCAGCCCACCCAGGCCGAGCTGGTGCTGGCCACCGCCGCCGGGACCGGCGCGTTCGACCCGGCGGTACGCCCCGGCACGGCGCTCGACGTACGGCTCACCGACCACGCGGATGGCCTGTTCAGCGGGGAGGTCACCTGCGTGGAGGTGGAGTACGCCGCCGACGGGGCGGCGGTGCTGCGGCTGCGGGCGTACGACCCGCTGCACCGGCTGCGCAAGCGGCAGGGGTTGCGGGTCTTCACCTCGGTGACCGCCGTCGAGCTGGCCCGGGAGCTGTGTGGCGCGGTGGGGTTGGCGGTGACCGCCGAGGTCGACGGTCCTCGGTTGGAGCGGCTGCTCCAGCACCGGCACAGCGATCTGGAGCTGCTGCGCGAGGTGGCCGGCCGGGCCGGGCTGCACCTGGCCGCCGACGGTGACGGGGTCCGGCTGGTCACCCTCGCCGGCTACGGGGAGCCGGTCGCGTTGACGCTCGGCGCGGGCGTGCACACCCTGCGGCTGTCCACCAACACCGACCAGGCCAGCGGTGCCAGCGCGGCCCTGGGCTGGCACCCGCAGCGGGCCGAGGTGATCAGCCAACAGGTCGACGAGGCACGCTGCGGCCGGCCCGCCGACGACCGCCCGGACCCGGCCGACGTGGGAGCCGGCGGCGTTCGCACCGCCGTGGACCAGCCCGGCCGCAGCGACGACGAGTTGGTCGCGCTGGCCCAGGCCCGCCTGGACACCCGGGCGGCGGCGCTGGTCACGGCCGAGGGGGTGGCCGAGGGCGATCCGGCGCTACGGCCGGGGCGGCGGATCACCCTGAACGGTGTGCCCGACCCGGTCGCCGGGGCGTACGTGCTGACCGAGGTGGTGCACACCGTGGACGGCGACGGGCACCTGACCCGCTTCTCCACCGTGCCACCGGCCACCCCGACCACCCCGACCGGCGGCGCGGTGGTCACCCTCGGCACCGTCACCGACGTCGCCGACCCGGACGGGCTGGGCCGGGTCCGGTTGACCCTGCCGGCGTACGGGGACCTGGACGCCGGCTGGCTTGCCGTGCTCTGCCCCGGTGCCGGGCCGGGCAAGGGTCTGGTGGCGCTGCCCGATCCGGGCGACACGGTGCTGGTGGTGCTGCCCGGTGGCGAGCCGGCCTCGGGCATCGTGCTGGGTTCGCTGTTCGGCGCCGTCGAGCCGTACGACGCGGGCATCGACGACGGAAGAGCCCGCCGCTGGACGATGCGCACGGCCGGTGGGCAGTCGATCGTCGTCGACGACGTACGGCGCAGCCTGCGGCTGGGCACCGAGGGCGGCAGCTTCCTGGAGTTGACCCCCGACCTGGCCACCCTGCACGCCGCGTCCGACCTGGTGATCTCCGCACCCGGCCGGGCCATGGTGGTGCGCGCCCGCAGCGTGGACTTCCTGCACGCCGACTCGACCGAGGACTCGACCACCGCGGCGGAGCAGGCCCGTTCGCTCGCCCGCGCCCACCACCAAGGAGGCGGCTGATGCGCTGGATCCACCGTGACTCCGTGATCACCTGCGATCACGACGGCCGGGTCGAGAACCGACCCTCGCGGCAGTGGGTGACCGTAACCGGGGTGCCCGTGCTCGTCGACGACGACCCGGAGGGACGCACAATCGTTGCCTGCCCGAACTACGGCCCGACCATCAAGCCGTGCACCAAGACGCTGACCGTCCGGGTCGGCTACAGCGACTGGGTCCGCGTCGACGGGCACCGGGTGGTGCTGTCGCACCTGGAGGGGTTCACCAACGGCACACCGCCGGGGCTGGTCAAGCACACGGTGCGCGACCCCCGCCAGCAGTTCCTGGGGGCGGACCGATGAGGGCCTTCCGCTTCGTCGGTGCCGGCTTCGACGCCGGCCGTACCGGCGGGTTGGCGCTCACCGCGGCCGGCGGGCTGGCGATGACCGAGGGCGACGAGAGCGTACGGCAGGCGCTGTTCCTGCTCCTGTCGACCACCCCGGGCGAGCGGCTGATGCGACCCGGGTACGGCTCCCGGCTGCACCGGTTGGTCTTCGCGCCCAACGACGACACCACGGCCGGTCTGGCCATCCACTACGTGCGGCAGGCCATCGCCCGGTGGGAGCCCCGGGTCGAGGTGATCGACGTGGACGCCGGGCCGGACCCGGACGACGCGTGGCGGTTGGTGATCCGGTTGGACTACCGGGTGCGGGCCAGCCTGACACCCGGGCAGCTGGTCTTCTCCGTGGACCTGCTCCCAGCCGACGAGCCCGCCCAGGGAGGCCTCTCATGACGCTGCCCGTGCCGCACCTGGACGATCGCGGCTTCCTCGACCTGGTCACCGAGGCCCGGGAACGGATCCGGCAGTCCTGCCCGGCGTGGACCGACCTGTCGGCGCACGACCCCGGCATGGCGCTGGTGGAGACGTTCGCGCACCTCACCGAGGTGATGATCTACCGGTTGAACCAGTTGCCGGAGAAGGCGTACGTCTCGTTCCTGAACCTGCTCGGGGTCACCCGGCACGCGCCGACCGCGGCCTGGGCGGACGTCCGGTTCACCCGTACCGGCACCGACCGCGGCGCGGTCCGGATCCCGGCCGGGCTGCGGGTCGCGGCCGCCCGGGGCGCGGACCCCCGGCCGGTCGTGTTCGTCACCACGGAGCCGACGCTGCTGCCCGCCGACGAGACGTCGGTGACGGTACGGATGCACCACTGCGAACCGGTTGAGGCGGAGTTGCTCGGGGTGGGCACCGGTCAGCCGGGGCAGGTGCTGCGCGCGGCGCACGCGCCGCTGACGCACACCGCCGAGGCGCTGGACCTGCTGCTCGGCGTGGAGGTGCCGGCCGGCACGGTCGAGCTGGGCGCGGCGGCCCGCGAGCACGACGGTCGCACGTTCGAGATCTGGCAGCCGGTGGACAGCTTCGCCGGGCTCGGCCCGCAGGCCAAGGCGTACCTGATCGACCGCTGCTCGGGCACGGTCACCTTCGCCCCGGCCCTCGACCTGCGGCCCCCCGCCGGGGCGACCTCGCACGGTGAGGTCACCGCCGACGCGGCCGCACCGCCGAGCACCGTGCCGCCGGTGACCGTCGCGGCGGTGCCGCCGGCCGGACGGCAGATCCGGCTCTGGTACCGCGCCGGTGGCGGGCCCACCGGCAACGTGGCGGCGGGCACGCTGACCAGCCTGCGCGACCCCCTACCCGGGGTACGCGTGGACAACCCCGCACCGGCCGCCGGCGGCCGGGAGATGGAGGCGCTGGAGTCGGTGCTGCTGCGCGGCCCGTACGAGTTCTTCGCCCAGCAGCGGGCGGTCACCGCCCGCGACTTCGAGGTCCTCGCGACCAGCTCCGGCGCGGTGGCGCGGGCCCGCGCGTTCACTCGCGCCGCGGTGTACAGCTTCGCCCGGCCGGGCGAGGTCGAGGTGGTGCTGGTGCCGTACGTACCGGAGGCGGCCCGTCCGGGCGGCCGGCTGCCGGTGGCGGTGCTGCGCGAGCACGAGGTGCCCGAAGCGCGCCACCGGGTCGAGGCGGACCTGGAGGAACGCCGGATGGTCGGCATCCGCTCCCGGGCCACCTGGGCGCGGTTCAAGGCGGTGTCGGTGCGGGCCCGGGTGGTGGTCCGCCGCGAGGAGGACGTGGACGCGGTCCGGCGCCGCATCCACGACCGGCTGCACCAGACGTTGAGCCCGCTGCCCACCGCGCTCAACCCGACCGGCTGGCCGTTCGGCGAGCCACTGCGGGCCTCCAACGTGTACCGGCTGCTGGAGCACGCCGAGCCGGGGGTGCGCTACGTCGAGTCGGTGCGGTTCGTGGTCGACGAGGCACCCGACGCCGACGTCCGCGCCCTCGCCGTCGACCAGTACCAGCCGCGCACCTGGTACGCCGGACGCGGCCCGGTGCTGTTCCGTTCCAGCAACGGCGGCGCGGGTTGGGAACCGGCCGGTCGCTTCGACGACGAAACGGTGCTGCGGGTGGCGCCCGCGCCCGCGCCGGTACGGCCGGGCATCGTGGCGCGTCCCGGCTCGGTGGCCGTGGTGACGCTGCGGGCCTCGGGCGGCTCCCGGGTGCACCTGAGCTCCGACCTGGGTGAGACGTGGTCACTGCTCACCGACCTGGACTCGCGGATCTCCGACGTGGCCTGGCTGGACCGCGACGGCGCGGGCGCGCTGCTGGTCGCCACCGACACCGGTCTGTACGAGGTGTCACTGCTGCCCGGGGCGGTGCCGTTGCAGATCCTGGTCGACCCGTCCGACGCCGACCGGGGCTTCTACGCGGTGCGCACGTTCGTCTCCGAACGGGGCGCGCCGGGCGTCGCGGTGGCCGCGCAGGCCAGCTTCGGGGTGTACCTGTCGACCAGCGGTGGCCGACCCGGCAGCTTCACCCACGTCGGTCTGGCCAACGTGGACAACCGGGTCCTCGCCGTGCAGTACGACGGTCCGGCCACCCTGCTGTGGAGCGGTGCCGGTGAGCCGGACCCGAAGCGACCCGGCCAGGGCTGCCACCGCACCCGGCTGTTCGAGTCCGACGTGAAGTGGCAGTCGATGCAGTCCGGGTGGATCGGCGGCACCTGCCGGGACCTCGCGTTCGCGGGCCAGCAGGCGGTGGCGGCCACCCAGAGCGGCGGGGTGTTGCGGTTGGACACCCTGGCCGCCCAGCCGCAGTGGCAGACGGTGTCGGTCAACTGCGGGTTGCCGTTGCGGGACCGGACCCGGTTCGTGCCGGTCGACGCCATCGCGGTGAGCGGCCCGACGGCCGGCAGCGCGACGGCGGGGGGCGCGGCACCCGGCGGCACCGGCGCGGCGGAGCGGCTGATCCTGGCCAGCGGTGAACGCGGCGTGCACCGCAGCGCCGACGCCGTCACCTGGACGCCCAGCGCCAACCAGGCCACCGCCGACGTGGTGACCGTCCCGGATACCTGGCTGCTCTGCTCCGGCGAGCACGACATCGAGGTGGTGCGCCAGGATGCGACGCTCGGCGATTGAACGGCTGCTGCCCGCCGCCTACCAGCGGGCCTGCGTGCCGGGCAGCGTGCTCTGGGCGCTGCTGGACGTGATGGAGGGGCTGCACGCCCCGGACGAGGCGATCCTGGCCGAGGTGGACGCGCTGTTCGACCCGTACCGGGCGCCGGACGGGCTGGTCGTGCGGTTGACCCGCTGGGTGGCGATGGACCACGTGGTGGCCTCGCCCCGGCCGGACGCCCCGCTGCCGCTGCCGGTGGGTCGGCTGCGCGACCTGGTGGCCAACGCCGCCCTGCTGGCCCGCTGGCGCGGCACCCCGTACGGAATGCGAAGAGCTCTGGAACTGGCCACCGGGGTGTCGGGCTTCGCCATCGACGAGCCGGCCGAGCGGGCCTTCCACGTCGTGGTGCGGGTGCCGACCGCCGCCGCCAATCAGCTCGCCGTGATCACCCGCATCGTCGAGGCGGAGAAACCCGCCTCGGCCACCGTCGAGATCGTCCTGGAAGAGGAGTCGTCATGACCACCGAGTGGGCGGTCGTCGCCGCCGCCGAGCAGTTCACCCTCGACCCGCGCAACAGCGGCGAGCTGACCTTCACCGTCTCCAACCCGGGCAACGCCCCGGACACTGTGGTGTTCGACGTGGCGCCCGGTGACGGCTCGCAGCGGGCGTGGTTCACCGTCGCCGAACCCCAGCGGGTGGTACCCGGCCAGGGCTCGGTGTCGTTCCTGGTCAAACTCGCCGTGCCGGCCGGCACCCCGCCCCGGCGCTACGACATGACCGGGTTCGCGTACTCGGCGAACACCGCGCCGGAGGAGAGTTCCCGCTCCAGCGGCCGGGTCACGTACGAGGTGCGGGCGGTCGCGCCGCCACGGCGTACCCCGTGGTTGTGGATCGCCGCCGCGGCGGCGTTGGTGCTGGCGGTGGTCGCCGTGGGGGTGGTGTTGCTGACCCGCGACGGCGAGCCGGCCCCCGGCGAGCCGCGGGTGGTCACCGTCGAGGCGGAGAGCCTGGTGGAGGGCGCGGTGGTCAAGTCGCCGCAGAACAGCAAGGCGGCCGTGGGCGCGCAGCCCAACTGCTGTGAGGTGACCTGGTCGGAGAACAAGCAGTTGTTCTTCACGGGGCTGGCGATCGGCGATCAGGTCACCGTGACGGTGCAGATCCCGGCCGACGGCACCTGGCGGTTCGCCACGGTCCGCACCACGGCCCCCGACTACGCCAACACCGTCTTCGCCATCGACGGCAACCAGGTCGGCGGCACGTTCCTCGGCTTCACCCCGACCGTGCGGAAGACGGAATTCCTGGACGTCGGCACGGTCCGGCTGGCCAAGGGGGCGCACCGGGTCACGCTGCTGGTGGTCGGCAAGACGCAGGGCACCAACTCCTACTTCGCCGGGGTGGACACGTTCCGGTTCACCGAGGTCGTGGCGCAGGCCGTGGCGCGATGAGTGGTCGGCAGAAGGCGCTGCTGGGGCTGTTCGCCGTCCTGCTGGTGGCGCTGTTCGTGGTCGCGGTCGGCGTGGGCCGCGACGACCAGGGTGATCCGGGGGCCCGGCACGGGTTCGTCGACCGGTTGGGTGCGCTGGGCGGCGAGCGGTCCGCGGTGGATCCGGCGACGGTCAGCGCCGACTGCGCCGACGAGGCGGGCCGGTTGGCGTTCTCCGGCAGCTGCGCGGTGCGGGTCGCGGACCCCGGCGAGCTGCGCACCCTGGTGCTGCGCAGCGCGGCCCGGTTCACGGTGGTCGCCCCGGCGCCCGGCGACGCCGACCTCACCATCCGCGACGAAGTCGAGCCGGCGGCGGACGGGACCGGCGCGGTGGCGAAGATCGCCGTCGACCAGGCCACCGAGGTGGGCCTGGTCTGCCCCGGCCTGGGCGGCTGCACCGTCGTCGTGGCCATGTCCTGACCCGATCTGGACCGAGAGGAGGGTGCCGCCGTGGGTGACCTGCGCAAGCCGTTCCTGCTGATGGCCATGCTCGCGATCGTCCTGGCGATCGGGGTGGAGCTCGGTGCCGGGCTGCTGCTCGGCGGCGCCGACGCCGGTGCGGCCCTCGCGGACAGCGCCGGCGCGCTGGACGTGGAGATCGACGACGTGTCCGGGGTCAGCGAACCGTCCGGCCGGGGCACCGGCTACCTGGCGTTGATCGACGCGGTGGCGGTCTGGAGCACCGGGCTGTTCTGCCTGGGTCTGCTGCTGCCCGAGCGCGTGCAGGGTCGGGTGCAGGGTGTGGCCAGCCTGATCTTCTCGATCATCCTGATCATCGTCGGGCTGGTCGCGCTGGTCATCGCGTTCGTGGAGCTGTCCATTATGGTGTCGCTCTTCCTGGCCGTCCCGTTCGGCACCCTGGCGTACCTGGCGCTGTGGGGGTTCTTCCCGGTCGGCGAGGCGGCCGTGCTGCTGGGGCTGGTGCTGCTGCTCAAGCTGGTGTGGGCCGGGATGCTGGTGCTGGCCCAGCCGCGTTTCCTGCAGAACAAGGGCCTCGTCCTGCTCATCCTCACCACCCTGCTGTGCACGGTGGTGCTGGAGTTCCTGCACAACCTGGTGCCGGTGATCCTGGTCAGCATCGTCGACGACGTGGCGGCGCTGGTGTTCGCGATCATCGCGATCATCTGGGGGCTGGTGCTGTTGATCGGCTCCATCCCGGCGATCGTCAAGGCCATCCGAGTCACCGCCGCCCTACCGACCCGTTGACGTTTGCCGTATCGGCAGCGCCCGGGTGGATTGTCTGTGACCCTGACGGCGTGGACAGGACGCCCGGGCGCGACGCCGTGGAACTGCGCGTGCACGGCATCTCCGGAGTCACCGCCGAACGGATCCTCGACCACCCGATCGTGACCCGGGTTGCCGGGAACGGCCACGCGGGCTTCTTCCGCCCCCGGCCGGGCAGCGGCACCGCCGGCGGGGCCACCGACGGAGTCGCCGTCGAGGCGTACCGCTGGGGTTCGCTGACCGCTGGCGCAGCGGTTCGGACGGCCTCGATGCTGCTGCTGCTGCCCTTCATGCTGAGCAACCTGGCGATCTGGCTCCGGCCGCCGGGGCACGACCGGTGGGGGCTGCTCGGCGTGCTGTGCCGGTTGCTCGCCGGCACCCTCACCGCCACGTTCATGCTGGCGGCGGTGGGCGTCACGCTGGACCTGGTCGGCTGGCAGTGTGTGCCGTACCCGGGGTGCCGGGCCGGCCGCCCCTACCTGGCCTGGCTGCATGTCCTCCCGACCGGGCCCCGACTGGCCCTGCTGTCGGTCGTACCCCTGCTGGCGCTGCGGGTCGTCTGGGCCATCGGCACCCGGTCGGCGCGGGCCTTCGAGGGGTTCGGCCCGTCGTCGAAGCGACCGCCGCGAGGCCGGAACGCAGGCCTCGCCGACGCCGGCTTCTGGCAGGACGAGCAGACCACCGGCTGGCTGCGAGAGCTGCACGTGGTGCTCGGCATCGGGACGCTGAACGTCGCCCTGCTCGCCGGCATCACACCGGGCGGCGTGGGCGCACCCGGTCACGACGTGCTGTTCGGAATCGCCGCCGGGCTGCTCATTGTCGCGGTGATCCTGCTCGCCCTGCCCGTGCCGGCCAGCCCGGCGAGGGCCCGACGGCTCCTGCGCCCCCTCTGGGCGGCCACCGTGGTGGTGACCGTGTGCTGCCTCGGCGCGGCCACGCTCGCGGACCCGACACCGGTCGGCCTGGGCAAGCTGCCCGGGTACGAGGGCGCCGCCGCCGGGGTGGTCGCCACGCAGGGCGTCCTGCTCGTCGTGCTCACCGTCGTCACGTACACCCGTCAGCGTGCCGCCCGCGGCGACGAGCGCCCCTTCCTGCGCGGGCTCGGCACCCCGATCATGGCGGCGGCTGCGGTCAGCGTCGGCGCCGCCTTCACCGCGACCCTGGTCTACCGCGTCGCGGACTTCCTCGACCACGGCGACATCCCCGACCCGATCCGGCCCAACCCGCCGATCGTCGGCCCGCTGGAGCCCCCGGTGGCCTACTGGTGGGCCGCGCTCGCCGGGCTCGCCGCGCTGCTGATCGGCGCGGCGGTGACCTCGGCGACCCTCCTGCTGAGCCGCCGGCGGCGACGGAGGCTGGCGGCGCGGATCACCGAGCGGGACTACCCCGACGTAGCGGCGCAGGACGCGCACCGGCTGCGCCTGGTCCGTGAGGCGATCGCCCGGTCCCGGATCACCGAGGAGCTCGGCCCGGTCCTGGTCGCGTTCCTGCTGATCGCGTCGATCGGGCTGGCCACCGTCGCCTTCGACCTGATCGGGATCGGTCCCACCCAGCTGGCGGACCGCCTGGGTGGGCGCGGTGGCGGCGCCGCCGTGCTCGCCGCCTACGTCACCGACGCCGGTGTCTGGGTGATCAGCCTGCTGGTGCTCTGCCTCATGGTCCTCGGTTTCCGCGCGTACCGGTCGGCCCAGACCCGGCGGGTGGTGGCGGTGCTGTGGGACCTCGGCACGTTCTGGCCCCGAACGGTCCACCCGTTCGCACCGCCCTGCTACGCCGCCCGCGCCGTTCCGGAGTTGGCGAAACGGGTCACCGGGCTCACCGCACGGGGACCGGTGGTCATCTCCGGACACAGCCACGGCTCGGTGCTCGCCGCCGCCACCATCCTGCAACTCCCGCCGTCGGTGCTGGCCCGGGTCTCGCTGTTGACCTACGGCTCACCGCTGCAACGCACCTACGCGCGGCTCTACCCGGCGTACCTCGGGCCGCGGACACTGCGCGACCTGGGCGGGCGGATCGGGTGGCGGTGGCGCAACCTGTGGCGCGACACCGACCCGATCGGCGGGCCGATCTTCCCTCCGGGCCCGGACGGCCCACCACCCGGCGTCGACATCGACACTCGACTGCGTGATCCCCGCAGCCTGACCATCGACCCGGCGGACACCGTGCCGCCGCCGATCGAGGGCCACTGGCCGTACCACACCCAGGCCGCGTACCAGATGGCGATCCGTGAGCTGACCGACCGTTCCGGCTGACCCCGGGCCCGCACGGGCTTCACGGCACCGTCGCGACCAGGGCGGCCACCCCGCCCCGGTCGAGGGTCCCGTCGGCCACCCACACCCGGTACCGGCCGTGCCTGCTCCCACCGGCCGGCACCACCGCCGGACGGTCGAACGCGAACGCCACACAGACCCCCGGATACATCCCGGTCCGCACGAACCACCGGTCGTCTCGGCCGAGGCCCGTGAAGACCAGGGTGTACGCCCCGCCGCCCGACCGGGCGCCGGTCAGCGCGAGCCACGGCGCCGCAGTGCCGTTGACCGTCTCCTCACCGGCCGCGTCGGCGGTGAACACCGCCGGTTCGCCGTCGGCGGCGGCCCGCCAGAAGAACCCGCCGTACCCGGCCCCGCCCGGGCGGCCGTTGGTGGCCGGACTGCCCAGCCGGATCTCCCGGTCGTCCGGGGCGACGAGGACGGACTCCACCTCGAGCCGCCAGGCGTCCGGCGCGACCACCGACGCGGCGAGCCACCTCCGCTCGGTCAGCAGCACCCGGCCGGCCCGGTCGCGCCACTGGAGATCGTGCGCGTACCGCCCCGGGGACCGTTCGACCTCGCCGGTGTGCGCGATGACGCCGTGGTCGTTCCGCCAGGTGTAGCCGACGTCGCGGACGTAGGTGCGCCCGCCCCAGAGGTTGCTGCCGTCGACGTCCTGCACCGCGAGGGACGCGCCGAGGTGCCACACGTGGTCGGCGGGGAGCGCGTCGGTGACCACCGTTCCGCCGAGGGTGCGGACCGGGTGCAGGTACGGTCGGGGCCCGTGCCGCGGGTCCAGCGCCGGGGCGAGCACGTACTCGGCCACCTCCGTGGCCCCCACCGTCAGCCGCACCGGCTCCTCACTCACGACAGCTCCCGGCGGCCGACGACGGCGGTCGAGACCGGCCGGCGAGCGGTGCGGTCGGCCGTGACCGGCCGGCGGGCGGCGACGGCGTGCAGGGCGGCCACGGTGTAGCCGGCGAGGATCGGCACCGCGATCGGGGTGACCAGGACGGCGAGCAGCCCGGCCAACGCGACGACCCCGGTGAGCGCGGCCCAGCGGGTGGGCGCGTCGAGGCAGGCGCGGGCGGCGGACCGGGCCGAGGCCCGCCACCGCCCGCCCCCGTTGCCGCCCACCTCGACGACGACCAGCCCGGCGTACCCGGCCAGGCCGGCTGCGATCAGCGCCGTCACCAGCAGCGCCACCGGGCCGCCCGGCACCCGGCCGGTGGCCAGCGCGGCCAGGTCGGCGGCGAGCAGCGCGGCACCGGCGAGCGCGAGCAGGCTGACCGGCAACCCGGGCAGCACCGAGCGGCCGAACCGGCGCAGGGTCGTACGCGCCGACGGCCAGCTGCCGGTACGCGTCCAGTCGTGCACCGCCGCGCTGGCCGTGCCCGCCGCCGCGGCGGCGGTGAGCAGCGGCACCGCCGCGAGGGTCAGCAGGATGCCGAGCAGCGCGAGGTCGGCGGCGTCGCGGGCGACGTCGCGCCAGTCCCGCCGCCCGCCTGTGTCGACGGTGTCGGCCGGTTCAGCCCTTGATGCCACTGGTGTTGATCCCCTCGACGAGCATCCGCTGGAACGCGACGAAGAACAGGAAGACCGGCAGCAGCGACAGCACCGACATGGCGAACATCGGGCCGACCGCGCTCTGGCTGGTCGAGTCGATGAACAGGGTCAGCGCGACCGGAACGGTGTAGTCCTCCAGTTGGGACAGGAAGACCAGCTGGCGGAAGAAGTCGTTCCAGGTCCAGATGAACGAGAAGATCGCCGTGGTGACCAGCGCCGGGCGGCTCAGCGGCAGGATGATGTGCCGGAAGATGCCGAACGGGCCGGCGCCGTCGATGCGGGCCGCCTCGTCCAGCTCCCGGGGGACGCCGCGCATGAACTGCACCATGAGGAAGACGAAGAACGCCTCGGTGGCCAGGAACTGCGGGATGAGCAGCGGCAGGTACGGCCATTCGCCGCCGACCAGCCCGAGCGTGCGGAACAGGATGTACTGCGGCACGATCAGCACGTGCTGGGGCAGCAGCAGTGTGCCGATCATGACGGCGAACCACATGCCGCGCAGCCGGAACCGCAGCCGGGCGAAGGCGTACGCGGCCAGCAGGCAGGAGAGCCCGTTGCCGACGACGGTGAGCAGGCTGACCATGGCGCTGTTGAGGAAGAACCGGCCGAAGCTGACGTCGAAGTTGGACCACCCGGCGGTGTAGTTGCCCGGGGTGAACCGCTCGGGCAGCAGCCCGACGTTGTTGACGATCTCCTCCTGGGACTTCAGCGAGGTGCCCACCATCCAGATCAGCGGGTAGAGCACCACGGCGACGATCGCCACCAGGATCAGCAGCCGCAGCACGGGCCGTCCGCCGGGCCGTCGGCGCGCGTTCGGCGGTGCTGCGGTCGTCGGGGTCACCGTCACCATCACCGGTCCTCCCCGTCGGAGTAGTGCACCCAGAACCGTCCGGTGCTGAAGAAGATCGCGGTGATGACCGCGATGGCGAGCAGGAACACCCAGGCCATCGCCGAGGCGTAGCCCATGTTGAGGTCGGTGAAGCCGGTGATGTAGAGGTTCAGCGTGTACATCAGGGTGGAGTCGACCGGGCCGCCGGTGCCATTGCTGAGCACGAAAGCGGCGGTGAAGCCCTGGAAGCCGTTGATGGTCTCCAGCACCAGGTTGAAGAAGATGACCGGGGAGAGCATCGGCAGGGTGACGTTGCGGAACTGGCGGAACCGGTTGGCCCCGTCGACCGACGCGGCCTCGTACAGCTCGGTGGGCACCTGCTTGAGCCCGGCCAGGAAGATCACCATCGGTGCGCCGAACTGCCAGATGGCCAGCACCATCAGTGTTTCGAGGGCCCAGTCGGGGTCGTTGACCCACGGTTTGCCGGTGATGCCGAAGAGGCTCAGCAGCGAGTTGAACGCGCCGTCGCGGTTGAACATGTTGACCCAGACGATGGCCAGCGCGACGCTGCCGCCGAGCAGGGACGGCAGGTAGAACAACCCGCGGAACAGCCCGACGCCGCGCCAGGCGCGGTTGAGCAGCAGCGCCACGCCGAGCGCCGCGGCCAGTTTCAGCGGTACGGCGATCAGCGCGAAGGTCAGGGTGACCCGCACCGCGTGCCAGTACGACGGGTCGGCGGTGAACATTCGCTCGTAGTTGGCCAGGCCCACCCACTCCACCTCGGAGAAGGGGGTGAGGATGTCGTAGTTGGTGAAGCTCAGGTAGAGCGACAGCAGCATGGGGATTGCCGTGATACCCATCAGGCCGATGAGCCACGGCGACAGGAAGACGTACCCCGCCAGACCTTCGCTGTTCCGGAAGCGTCCGGGCCCACGCCTCTCGGCGTGGGCCCGGTCGGATCCGGGGCCGCGTCGGGTCGGGTCGGGCGCCGTGGTCAACGCCACGAACAACTCCTCTCCTCGCCTCGCGGGGCGGTCAGGCGATGGCGGACTTGCACGCCTCGACGAACTGGGTGGCTGCCTCGGCGGTGGTGGCCCGGCCGTACTGCGCGTTCTCGGCAGCCTTGATCAGCTCGGAACGCACCTTGCTGTGCCCCTTGATCGGCACCTGCGGTGACTTGCCGAACTTCTGGGTCAGCTCCGCCTCGACGGCGATGGACTGCTTCATGGCCGGGTCGGTGGTGTCGTCGCTGACCACCCGGCGCAGGTCCTGGTTGGACGGCAGACCGCGGTCGGTGCCGAGCAGCTTGACCGCCTCCTGGTCGTTGTTCAGGAAGTTGATCACGTCGACCGCGACGTCCTTGTTCTTGCTGCCCTTGAACACCGACCAGTACATCGAGGCCCGGGCCCACTGCGCGCTCGGGTCACCGGGGTAGGCGATCACGCCCAGCTCGTCCTTGGTGTTCTTCTTCAGGTCCGGCATCTGGTTGGCCCAGACCCAGGAGGTCGCCGCCTTGCCGGTGACCACCAACTGCTTGGTGATGTCGCTGGAGTTGCCCTCGTGGATGACGTCGGCGGTCGGGGTGGCCTTGCGGTCCCGGGCGCCCTTCCACAGGTCGAACCACTTGGTCACGTCCTCGGCGGTGAAGCCCAGGTCCTTGCCCTTGTAGAGGTCCTTGCCCTGCTGCCGCAGCCAGACCCAGAACGCCTTGTAGTCGGCGCTCGGGTCCTGCGTGCCGGGCACCTTCGTCTTGGCGGTGACCTGCTCGGCCCAGGCGATGTGCTGCTCCCAGCTCATCCCGGTGGTCGGCTCGGGCAGGTTGTGCTTGGTCAGCAGCGTCTTGTTGTAGACCAGGCCCTGGGTGTTCTCCCCGGCGGCCAGACCGGCGAGCTTGCCGTCGACCACGCCGTACTGCCAGAGGCTCTCGGGGAACTTGGAGGTGTCCAGCTTTCCGGACTCCTGGTAGGAGGTCAGGTCGAGCGTGCTGTTGCGGGCCGCGTACTCGGCGAGGTAGTTGTCGTCGATCTGGAACAGGTCCGGTGGGTTGCCACCGGCGGTGAGCGTGGCCAGCTTGTCGAAGTAGCCCTGGTTGGCCTGCCAGGTCTTCTCGAAGGTCACGTTCGGGTGCTTCTTGGTGTAGAGGGCCAGCGCGTCCTCGGTCAGCTTGGCCCGGGCGTCGCCGCCCCACCAGAAGATGGAGAGCTTGACCGGCGCGTTCGGATCGGCGGCGCCGCCGTCGTCGTCTCCGCAGGCGGCGGCACCGAACATCAGCGGTGCGGCGACCGTCACGGCGAGCAGGCCACGAAGCAGGCGCCGCCGCGGCAGCGGGGTACGGTGGGCGCGCCTGACGGGCGCGTCAGTGGTGGGGGGCGTTGCGGGGTGCATGTGCGCTCACTCCTCGGCATTAGGAGGCGACGGCGTCACCGGTGGCCGCAGTCGGGATGCCCGGGCCCGCAGGGCAATGCGGGCCCGGGCCACGTGGTGCGGCCAGGGGACGTGCCGGTCGGGCGTACGGGCCCGGGCCGGTCGAGTCGCGGATGACCAGGTCGGTCTGGAGCATTACCTGTGCGGTGGTACGACGGACGCCGAGCGCCGTGCCGGAACCGGACCCCCGCGCACCGCGCGGTGACTCGATGTCCTGTTGCAGCAGCATGTCGACGGCCGTCCGGCCGGCGGCCCCGGTGGGTGTGGCCACCGTCGTCAGTTTGGGGCGGGTCAGCCGGCTCAGGGTGATGTCGTCGACTCCGACGACGCTCACCTCCTGCGGCACCCGGACCCCGAGCGCGTCCAGCCCCTCGATCAGGCCGATCGCCATCAGGTCGTTGTAGGCGAGCACCGCCGACACGCCACTGCGTCGTACCTGCTCGGCGACGGCGGAGCCGCCGACCTCGGTGGGCGCGTTGGGGCCGAGTACGGTCAGCTCGGCGCCGACGGCTCGGGCGGCCGCGCCGGCGGCACGGCGCATCTCCCGGTTGGTCCACGAGCTGCGCGGGCCGCCGAGCAGCGCGATGCTGCGGTGCCCCAGGCCGACCAGGTGCTCGATGGCCGAGCGGGCACCCTGCCCGACGTCCATCAGCACGCAGGGCAGGCCGGTCACCTGGCGGTTCACCACGACCAGTGGCACCTCCCGGCTGAGCTGCTCGATCAGGCTGTTGCTCATCCGCGGGCTGCAGAGCAGCACCCCGTCCACCTGCTTGGCCAGCGCGTGGACCAGCTCTTCCTCGGCGGTCGGGTCCTCGTTGGTGTCGGCCACGAAGACGTGGTAGTCGCGGTGCCGGGCCTGACTCTCCGCCGCCTTGATCAGCGGCGGGAAGAACGGGTTCGCGATGTCCGCGATGATCAGCCCGATGTTGTGCGTCCGCCCGGTGATCAGGGCCCGGGCGGCGCGGTTCGGCCGATAGCCCAGGTCCTCCGCGCACGCCAGCACCCGGACCCGGGTCTCCGGGTTGACCAGGTGTGGAGCGGAGAAGGTGCGCGACACGGTGGAGATGTGCACACCGGACGCCCGGGCGACGTCCCGGATGGTGACTGGCACGGCGGCCCCTTCGTCCGATGTGGTGGCGGTCACGCAGGTGTGGCCCATTAATGCAAACGGTTGCGCCAGTGTCAACGGTCAATGATTGCGGCTTTGTTGCACCCACACTCCCCTTGGTGACCTGCGCCCCCTCAAACGCTGACAAATGACGCCGATCCCGCTGTCGTCGTTGACGCGAACGGATCGATCGTGATTACTTCATTGCAAACCTTTGCAGCACCACGGGAGGTGACCGCATGTCACCGAGAGCCGCCGAACGGGTCCGGTACGCCGTCGTGGGCACCGGCGCGCGAGCCGAGATGTTCGTCCGGGCGCTGGTGCTCGACCACGCCGACACCACCGAGCTGGTCGCCTTCGCCGACGTCAACCAGGCCCGGATGGACGCGCACAACCGCTGGCTGGGCGAGCTGGGTCACCGCCCGGTGCCCACGTACCCGGCCGGTGACTTCAAGGCCATGCTGGACTCCGAGCGCGTCGACGTCGTCCTGGTCACCAGCGTGGACGTCACCCACGACGAGTACGTGGTGGCCGCGCTGCGCGCCGGCCGGGAGGTCGTCACCGAGAAGCCGATGACCGTGGACGTGGCCCGCTGCCGGCGAATCCTGGACACGGTGACCGAGACCGGCGGACGGGTCACGGTCGCCTTCAACTACCGCTACAACCCGCTGCACGAACAGGTTCGCCGGCTGCTCGCCGAGGGCGCGGTCGGCGAGATCGGCTCGGTGCACTTCGAGTGGCTGCTCGACGTCCGCCACGGCGCCGACTACTTCCGCCGCTGGCACCGCGACAAGGCCACCTCCGGCGGGCTGATGGTGCACAAGGCCAGCCACCACTTCGATTTGGTCAACTGGTGGCTGGCCGCCACCCCCGTCGAGGTGTACGCGGCCGGCCGACTCTTCTTCTACGGCGAGGACGGTCGCCGGCACGGCTACGCCCGCGACTACGACCGGGCGCACGGCTCCCCCGCCGCCGCCGAGGACCCGTTCGCGCTGCGGCTGGACGCCCACCCCCGGCTGCGTGAGCTGTACCTCGACGCCGAGGCCGAGGACGGCTACCAGCGCGACCGCAACGTCTTCGCGCCCGGGGTGAGCATCGAGGACGACATGGCGGTGCTGGCCCGCTACTCCACCGGCGCCACGATGACCTACCACCTCACCGCGTACGCGCCCTGGGAGGGTTACCGGGTGATGGTCAACGGCAGCCGGGGCCGACTGGAGCTGGAGGTGGCCGAGAACGACTTCGTCGACCGGGGCACCGCCGGCGCGGTCAAGGGCGCCGCCCTGCACGGCGCCGAGGCGCCGGCCGAGGGCGGAAGTGCGACGCTGACCCTGCGCCCGTTCTGGGCCCCGCCCCGGCAGATCCCGGTGCAGGGTCGCAGTCGGCACGGGCACGGCGGCGCGGACGCCCGGATGACCGGGGTACTCCTCGGCGGTCAACCCGACCCGTTGGGCCGCGCCGCGACCGCCGACGACGGCGCGTTGGCCCTGCTCACCGGCCTGGCCGCCAACCGGTCCTTCGAGACCGGTCAACCCGTCCGCGTCGCCGACCTGCTCACCCCCCGCTGACACAGGAGACGAGGAGCCCCACCCCGTGCCCACGTTCGACCACACCGACCTGCTCCTGCCGCCCGAACCGGGCCAGCGCGCGCTGGCCCGGGAGCTGTACGCCCTGGCGGCGGAGCAACCCATCATCTCGCCGCACGGGCACGTCGACCCGGCCCTGCTCGCCGAGGACCGCCCCTTCCCGGACCCGGCACAGCTGCTCATCGTTCCCGACCACTACCTGACCCGGATGCTGCTCAGCCAGGGCGTACCTCCGTCGGACCTGGGGGTGCCCACCCGCGACGGCAGCCCGGTGGAGACCGACGGTCGGGTGATCTGGCGACGCTTCGCCGCGCACTGGCACCTGTTCCGGGGCACCCCGTCGCGACTCTGGCTTGAGCAGACTCTCCGCACCGTGTTCGGGGTGCACGCCCCACTCGGCCCGAGCACCGCCGACGCCCTCTACGACGAGATCGCGGCTCGGCTCACCGAGCCGGACTTTCGGCCCCGGGCGCTGTTCGAGAAATTCAACATCGAGGTCCTGGCGACCACCGAGTCGCCGCTGGACGACCTCGCGCAACACGCCAAGCTCGCGGCCGACGGCTGGGGCGGGCCGGGCGGCCGGGTGGTCACCACGTTCCGCCCGGACGACGTGGTGGACATGGAGTTCGAGGGCTGGTCGAGCAATGTGGACCGCCTCGGCGACCGGGCCGGCGAGGACACCGGCACGTACGCCGGCTACCTGGCCGCGCTACGGGCCCGACGCGCCGCGTTCATCGCCGCCGGCGCGACCTCCTCCGACCACGGCCACCCCACCGCACGCACCCTGGACCTGACCCCGGCCGAGGCCGAGCGGCTCTACGACCGGGGCCGGCGCGGCGAGGCCGACGCCGCCGACGCGGAGGCGTTCCGGGCGCACATGCTCGTCGAGTTCGCCCGGATGTCGCTCGACGACGGCCTGGTCATGCAGCTGCACCCCGGCGCGGTGCGCAACCACAACCGGTGGTTGCACGCCCGGCACGGCCGCGACGTCGGCGGCGACATCCCGCAGGCCACCGAGTACGTGCACGCGCTCGCCCCGCTGCTGGAGCGCTACGGCAACGACCCCCGGCTACGACTGGTGCTCTACACCCTCGACGAGGACACCTTCACCCGCGAGCTGGCGCCCCTCGCGGGCGGGTACGCCGCGCTGCTGCTCGGCGCGCCCTGGTGGTTCCTGGACTCCCCGGAGGTGCTGCGCCGGTTCCGGGAGACGGTCACCGAGAGCGCCGGCTTCTACAACACCACCGGGTTCGTCGACGACACCCGGGCGTTCTGCTCCATCCCGGTACGCCACGACGTGGCCCGCCGGGTGGACGCCGGCTTCCTGGCCCGGCTCGTCGCCGAGCACCGGCTGCCGCTGGACGAGGCCGCCGAGACCATCGTCGACCTGGCGTACCGGCTGCCCAAGCGGGTCTTCAACTTCGGAGGACAGGCTCAATGACCGTCACCATCACCTCCGTCGAGGTGCACGACGTGCGGTTCCCCACCGCCGCCCGGGGCGACGGCTCCGACGCGATCAACCGGGGTGACTACTCGGCGACGTACGTGGAGCTGGGCACCGACGCCGGCCCGACCGGCGCCGGGTTCACCTTCACCAACGGCCGGGGCAACGAGATCACCTGCGCGGCGGTGCGCGCCCTGGCCCACCACGTGCGGGGCCGCACCGTCGAGGAGATCACGGCCGAGCCGGTGGCGTTCTGGCGCTCGCTCAGCGCCGACGTGCAGCTCCGCTGGCTGGGCCCGGAGAAGGGCGTCATCCACATGGCGACCGGGGCGCTGGTCAACGCGGTGTGGGACCTGCGGGCCACCCTGGCCGGCAAGCCGATGTGGCGCTTCCTCGCCGACCTGCCCACCGACGACCTGGTGGCCAGCGTGGACTTCCGGCACATCACCGACGCGCTCACCCCGGACGAGGCAGCCGCCATCCTGGACAAAGGACACGACGGGTTGGCCGACCGGTTGGCGACCCTCGAACGTGACGGTTTCGCTTCGTACACCACCTCGGTCGGGTGGCTCGGCTACCCCGACGACAAGGTGCGGGCGCTGACCCGGCAGGCGTACGCCGACGGCTGGCGGGCGATGAAGATGAAGGTCGGCGGCCCGCTGGCCGACGATCTGCGGCGGGCCCGGATCATCCGGGAGGAGATCGGCCCGGACGCGCTGTTGATGATGGACGCCAACCAGGTCTGGGACGTCGACGAGGCGATCACCGCGATGACGGTGCTGGCCGAGGTGGACCCGTACTGGATCGAGGAGCCCACCCACGCCGACGACATCCTCGGGCACGCCCGGATCGCCCACGCGGTGACCGAGTTGACCGCCGGCCGCTGCCGGGTGGCCACCGGTGAGGTGGCCGCCAACCGGGTGATCTTCAAACAGCTGCTCCAGGCCGAGGCGATCGGCGTGATGCAGATCGACGCCTGCCGGGTCGGCGGCGTCAACGAGGTCCTGGCCGAGCTGCTGCTGGCGGCGAAGTTCGGTGTGCCGGTCTGCCCGCACGCCGGTGGCGTGGGCCTCTGCGAGTACGTGCAGCACCTGGCGATCTTCGACTACCTGCGGGTGGGCACCGGGCTGGACGGTCGGATGATCGAGTACGTCGACCACCTGCACGAACACTTCGTCGATCCGGTGCGGACCCGCGGTGGCCGCTACCTGCTGCCCGAGCGGCCCGGTTACAGCGCCACCATGAAGCCCGCGTCGATCGCCGAGTTCCGCTTCCCGGACGGTCCGGCATGGCGGTGACCGTCGGGGCCTCCCGGCTCGGTCTGGGCATGCTGCGCCGGCTGCCCGCCGAGGCCCGCCCGCTGATCCGGCCGGGCACCGTGCCGACCGGCGTCGTACACCTGGGGTTGGGCGCGTTCCACCGCGCTCACCAGGCCGTCTTCACCGAGGCGGCGGTCGGCGCCGCCGGCGGTGACTGGGGCATCGTGGCCGTCGCCCCGCGCAGCGCCGCAGTCGTCGAGGCGATCGCCGCGCAGGACAACCTGTTCAGCGTCAGCGCCCTCTCCGCCGCCGGCAGCGCCACCCGGGTGGTGGGCGCCCTGAGTGGTGTACGGCACGCACCCAGCGACCCGGACGCCGTGGTGGCGCTGCTCGCCGACCCGGCGGTCCGCGTGGTGACCCTGACCGTCACCGAGAAGGCGTACCAACTCGACCCGGTGACCGGCCAGCTGTCCCCGGACTCGGCGCTCGCCGCGGACCTGGCCGGCGGTGGAGCGCCGAGCACGGTGCCGGGGCTGCTGCTGCGTGGGCTGGCCGCCCGGGCCGCCGCGGACGCCGGGCCGGTGGCCCTGGTGAGCTGTGACAACCTGCCGGCCAACGGTCGACGACTGCGCGGCATGCTCGACCAGGCGGTCGATCGGGCCGGCGGTGTGCCCACCGGGCTGGTCGAGTGGGTGGCCGCCAACGTCACCTGTCCGGGCACGATGGTGGATCGGATCGTGCCGGCCAGCACCCCGGAGACGATCGAGGCGGCCCGTCGGGCGCTCGGCGTGACCGACCTGGCCGCGGTGGCCGCCGAGCCGTACGCGCAGTGGGTGATCGAGGACGACTTCCCCGGCGGCCGGCCCGGCTGGGAGTTCGCCGGGGCGGTGCTCACCGACGACGCCGGCCCGTGGGAGCGGTTGAAGCTGCGCGCCCTCAACGGCGTGCACTCGGCCATCGCGTACCTCGGCGCGTTGGCCGGTCGGGAGACGATCGCCGACGCGCTGGAGATCCCGCACCTGCGCGACGTGCTGCGCCAGCTGATCGCCGAGGACGTGGCGGCCAGCTTCACCCCGCCGGACGGGGTCCGGGTGGTCGACTACGGCGAGCAGGCCCTGGCCCGGTTCGGTAACCCGGCGATCCACCACCGCACCCTCCAGGTGGCGATCGACGGCTCGCAGAAGCTGCCGCAGCGCGTCCTGCACACCATCGCCGACCTGCGTGCGGCCGGGCGGTCCGCGCGCTGGGGCGCGCTGGTCGTGGCGTCCTGGTTGCGCTTCGCGCTGGGGTACGCCGACGACGGCCGGCCGTTGCCGTTCCAGGACCCACTGGCCGGGCCGATCCGGGCCGCGTTGGACGCCGGCGCGCAGAGCCCGGCGGGTGCGGTCGACGCGGTCTTCGCGCTGCGCGACGTCATCCCGGTGGAGGTGGCCGAGGACGACGAGGTCCGCGCCGACGTGATCGCCTGGCTGACCGCGTTGGAACGGCACGGCGTCGAGGCGACCCTGGCCGGCGCCCGGTGACCGGGTCGGCACAGGCCGGTCGGCGGTGAGCGAGGGCGGGCCGCCCCGGGTGGCGGTGATCGGGGCGAACGGGCACGGTCGCTGGCACCGGCGGGTCATCGCGCCCCTACACGCGGCCGGTCGGCTGCGGTTGGTCGCCCTGGTCGACGTCCGACCGGTGGAGGACGACCCGGCCGCCCCGGTGCCGCCCGGGGTGGCGGTCTTCACCGACCACCGGGCGATGCTCGCCGCCACCCGACCGGAGGTGGTGGTGATCTGCACGCCGCCGCACACCCACCTGGCGATCGCCCGCGACGCCCTGGCCACCGGCGCGGACCTGCTGCTGGAGAAGCCGCCGGTGCTGTCGCTGGCCGAGCACGAGGAGCTGACCTGGGCCCTCACCGCCGCCGGCCGGGTGGCCCAGGTCGGCTTCCAGGCGCTCGGCTCGGCAGCCCTCACCGCGCTGACCGACGCGCTGGCCGCCGGCCGGCTGGGCACGGTCACCGGCATCTCCACCATCGCCGCCTGGCAACGGCCGGACGGCTACTACGCCCGCTCCCCCTGGGCCGGTCGACGGAGTCTGGACGGCCGGCCGGTGCTGGACGGCGCGCTCGTCAACCCGCTCGCGCACGCGGTGATGCAGTGCCTGGCGATCGCCGAGGCGCTCGCCGGGGCGACGCCCTGGCCGGTCGCGATCGAGGTGGAACGGTACCGGGTCCGGCCGATCGAGGTGGAGGACACCGCCGTGCTGCGGGTCCTGTTCCGCGCCGGGCCGCCGGTGCTGGTGGCGGTGACCCTGGCCGCCGAGGAGTTCGTGGCGGGCGAGGTGATGGTGACCGGTACGGCGGGGCAGGCGGTGCTGGAGTACCCGACCGACCGGTTGCGGCTGCCCGGGGACGTGGTGACCCGCCGGGTGCCGGGGCGGCTGGGGCTGCTGGAGAACCTGCTGGCCCACCGGGCCGACCCGGCGGGCGTGCCGCTGATCGCGCCACTGGCCCGGACCGCGCCGTTCACCGCACTGCTGGACTCGTTGCGCCCCGCGCCGGAGCCCCGGCTGCTCGACGGCGATCTGGTGACCACCCTCGGCGAGGGCGCCGAGCGGGTCCGCCACCTGCGGGGAGTCGTCGACGTGTTGCGCCGGGCGGCCGAGCGGGGCGCGCTGCCGAGCGAGCTGGCGGTGCCGTGGGCGTCCGCCGCGTACCGCGCCGAGCTGGCCGGATAGCGGCGGACGCCACCTGGGACGGAGACCCACCACCAACGAACGGAGACAGTCGATGCGCAGAATCCTCGGCGGCGCCACAGTGGTCGCCTTCCTCCTCGGCGCCGCCCCGGCCCCCGCCGCTGCCCGCCCGGACGTGCCGTCCGCCGACCGGCTCTCCTGGACGGCTCGTCAGCTCGGTCGGCAGACGCTGCCCGAGCGGGACGGTTGGGCTGCCGACGGTCCCGGCACCACCGGCGGCGCGGCGGCCACTCCCGAGCGGACCCGGGTGGTCCACAATCGGGCGGAGCTGGTGGCCGCACTGGGCGGCGACAACGCCGGCAACGCCACCGACGCCACCCCGAAGCTCATCTACGTCGACGGTGCCATCGACGGCTTCGAAGGGCCCGGCGGTACGCCGCTGAGCTGCGCGGACCTGGCCGACCCGGGGTACCGGTTGGACGCCTACCTGGCCGCGTACGACTCGGCGGTGTGGGGGCGGGTGCCGCCGAGCGGGCCGCTGGAGGAGGCCCGGGTGCGCTCGGTGGCCAACCAGACCCGGCAGACCCAGATCAACGTCGGGCCGAACACCACGATCGTCGGGCTGCGCGGCGCTCGACTGACCGGGCTCACCCTCATGATCGACCGGGCGCCGAACGTCATCGTCCGCAACCTGACCCTCGTCGACGCCCGGGACTGCTTCCCGGCCTGGTCGCCTACCGACGGCGAGGCCGGCAACTGGAACAGCCAGTACGACCAGATCTCGGTACGCCGCAGCGAGAACGTCTGGGTCGACCACAACACCTTCACCGACGGCGACAACCCGGACAGCGCCCAGCCGGTGTACTTCGGTCGGCCCTACCAGGTGCACGACGGGTCGTTGGACGTCACGCACACCGCCAGCCTGGTCACCGCCTCGTGGAACCGCTTCACCGGTCGGGACAAGCTGCTGTTGATCGGCTCGTCCAACACCGTCGGCCCGGACGAGGGCCGGTTGCGGGTCACCCTGCACCACAACCTCTTCGACGGCGTCCTGCAACGGCTGCCCCGGGTGCGTTTCGGTCAGGTCGATGTCTACAACAACCACTACCGGCTCGGTGGGGACGACTTCCAGTACGCGCTCGGCGTGGGTGTCCAGTCGGCGATCTACGCGCAGAACAACTTCTTCACCCTGGACGCGGCGGTCGACCCGGCGGACCTGCTCTACGACTGGGGCGGCACCGCGGTGACCGAGCGGGGCTCCTGGGTCCGCCAGGGCGGCGGCGCGGCCCGACCGGTCGACCTGCTGGCGGCGTACAACGCGACCCATGACCCCGACCTGGCCGCGGACGCGGGCTGGACGCCCACCCTGCGCCGCGACCCCGTCCTGCCGGCGCCGCTGGTCCCCCTCGTGGTGGGCCCGCTCGCCGGCGCCAACCGACTGCCGATCTGACGGCTCGGGTGCCCGCGACTCGCGGTCGGGTCGGCGACGTACGGGCTCATCGACATGGTGAAGATCGGCTATAAGTGACGCATGGACTTCCCGCCGCACCTGGGCAGCATGCCGATGCACGCGATCACCGAGATCCACGGCGAACCGGGCCTGCTGGAACGTTTCCGGTTGGAGGTCCAGCAGTTCGACGACGCCGCCCGGGCGCGGTTGACCGCCGCGCTCGACCTCGCCGCCGAACTGCACCGCGACGACCGACGGGTCCGTGAGCCGTACCTGAACCACCTGCTGCGGGTGGCGATCCGGTTGATGCACCACTACCAGGTGCGGGACGTGGACGTGATCGTCGCCGGTCTGCTGCACGACGCGGTGGAGGACCACCCGGCCGAGTTGGCCGACGGTGACCCGGGCGCCGACCCGACCGGGGCCGCGCTGGCCGCGCTCGCCGCGCGGTTCGGGCCCCGGGTGGCCACCCTGGTCGCCGCGGTCACCAACCCGGTGTACGACCCCGAGCGGGACCGCAACGAGCAGTACCGGGAGCACTTGGCGGTCAGCCTGGACCGGGAGCCCTGGGCCCGGGTGATCAAGGTGTCGGACTTCACCGACAACGGGGTGGGTGTTATCCACACGGTCGGGCCGAAGGTGGTCTCGTCGGCCCGGAAGTACCGGCCGCTGGTCCCGCTGTTCCGGGACCTGATCGGCCGACCGGACACCCCGTTGTCACCGGCGGTGAAGCGGCACATCTTCGGCCAGTTGGACCTTGCCGAGGAGCGGTTCAGCGCCATCCTCGACCAGCCCGCCCCGAACTGACCCGTCCCCGGATCACCCGACCGGGTTCCGTGACAAGTTCTCGGATTTGAGAGGAAGCCTGGGGCCTTACGGTTGGTTTTGCGCCAGATGAGAGGAAATGCCCCTCTCGGTTCGTCTTTCGGGCGTGTCACCAATCGAGAGGATTCTGACCATGCGCGACCTTTCCCGTCGTGATCTGCTCAGGGCGACGGCCGTCGGCGCCGGAGCGGTCGCTATCCCGAGCATGATCGCCGGCAGCTCGGCGATCGCTGCCGACGGTCCTGGGTGGCCCTCCGACACGAAGTTCCCGCCGGCACAGCTGACCGGCCGCATCGTCCGCCCGCAGAGCCCCGACTACGCGGAGGCCAGCCTCGGCTGGGACGAGCTGTTCGTGCACTATCCGCTGGTCATCGTCTTCGCCCAGGAGACCCAGGACGTCGTCAACGCGCTCACCTGGGCGCGGCAGCACGACGTCGCGCTGCGGGTACGCAGCGGCCGGCACAACCTGGAAGGCTGGTCGAACGTCGACAACGGCATCGTGATCGACGTCAGCGAGCTGAAGGACGTCCACATCGACACCGCCGCCCGCACGGCGAAGGTCGGCGCGGGGCTCACCCAGTCGGAGGCGGTGACCGCCCTCGGGGAGCACGACTTCGCGGTGACGACCGGCACGGAAGGGACCGTGGGCCTGTCCGGCGCGACCCTCGGTGGCGGCCTCGGTTTCCTCACCCGCTACCTCGGGATGGCCTGCGACAACCTGATCGGCGCGGAGATCGTCGTGGCGGCGGGCGCCGACGGGGCGAAGGTGCTCGAGGTGGACCCGTGGAACCACTCGGACCTGCTCTGGGCACTGCGCGGAGCGGGCAACGGCAACTTCGGGATCGTCACCTCGCTGACCTACAAGGTCGCTCCGCTCACCAGCGTCGCCTACCTGCAGGTGACCTGGCCCGGCCTCGGCAACCTGCACGAGGTCTTCGACAGCTGGCAGCGCGTCGCACCCTTCACCGACCCGCGCCTCGGCAGCCAGCTCGAGGTCCACCCGGAGGAGATCCTGTTCTTCGCGGTGCTCGCTGACGGGTCCGAGGCGGAGGCCAGGAAGCTGCTGGCGCCGATCCTGTCGATCGGCAACCCCACGGTCACCGTGCAGATCGGCAACTGGGGCGACGTCTACGCCGGCTTCCAGACCCCGAACGAGGACGACCCGGCGAACTGGAAGTTCTTCTCCCAGTTCACCCGGGAGCCGTTCCCGGAGGAGGCGGTCAGCATCGTCCGTGAGTTCATGGAGAAGGCGCCCTCGCCCGACAGCAACTTCTTCACCCAGGCCTTCGGCCGGGGGGCGCAACGACAGGAGCCCTTTGGCGGCTCGGCGTTCCCGCACCGCGACGCGCTCTTCTACTCGGAGCCCGGCGCGGGCTGGGGCACCCGCGGCGAGCCCGACAGCGACGATGCCATCACCCCGATCGCCCAGACCTGGATCGCCGAGTTCAGCCAGGCGCTGCGGCCCTACGTGGACGGCGCCTACGTCAACGTGCCGAACATCGGGATGGCCGAGTGGGAGAAGGCCTACTGGGGGCACAACTTCCCCCGGCTGCGCAAGATCAAGGCGAAGTACGACCCGCACAACGTCTTCCAGTACGAGCAGAGCATCCCGCCCGCGACGCAGTGACCCGGATGACCGGCGGTGCGGGTGCCACCAACCCGCACCGCCGGGCCACCAACCTCCTGAACGGGAGTTAGGCGCGCCCCGGCGCGGGAGGCGTGTCACTCAAGAGCGCGGTATACCTCAGAGTCATATTCATACCTCTGCGGTATACCGCTCATCGAAGCAACCGCGCCCGGCGGCCGTCACCCACGGTGAGATGCCGCCCCCACCGCCGCCGACGGCGGGCTCGAATCACCGCTCAGGAGGGTGCCGCCTCGTCGAGGACGACGCGCAACGGGTGCGGGGCGCTGGTGGCGAGGTCGCCGAGCACGGCGAGCAGCAGACCGTACTGATCGGACGGCTCGTCGACGAGCAGTTGGCCGGCGTCGGTGATCAGCAGGGTGAGCGGGCCGGCGTCGAGCCGGTCCCGGAGCACATCGGCGAGGGCGTCCCAGGTGTCGCCCAGGTACGCCGGCAGGGCCAGCACGGCGGCGAGCGCGGCGAACAGCCCGGCCCTGCGCCGGGCCGCCGCCCCGGCCAGCACCACCGCGCCGGGCACGTCCAGGGCGCCGTCGCGGCGGACGACCAGCCAGTCGGGTGTCCGACCCGCGTCCTCGTCGACCATCACGTTCCTCCTGATCCTTTCGGGGCGACGACGCGGGGGCCGGCCGACGCCGACGGGCCGGCCCCCCGATCGGTCAGAGCCGGTAGAAGTCGGTGTAGTGGTTGGGCGAGAACCAGGTGACCCCGGTGCTGCGGTTCACCACGATCCGGTACGCGTCCCGGGCGGCGCCCTGGGTGCGCGGGTAGACGTCGTACTCGTAGTAGGTGGCGTTGGTGGGCAGTTGACCCTCGTAGTTGTAGAACTGGCCGCCGGCGAAGTTGGACTTCCCCCCGCTCCAGGAGTACCAGCCGCGGCTGGTCGGGAACCCCTTGGCGGACCAGCCCGAACGGGCGGTGCGGGCGTCCGCGCAGCGGCTCATGGTGCAGGAGCTGTAGACCGCCGCCGAGGCCGGGTCGGTCAACCGGGGGGAGACCACGGACGGGCCGACCAACGCGGCGGCGACCATGGCGAGGAGCAGGGCGAGGGTGGTGGTACGCCGGCGGATCGCGCCGAGCGTGACCAGCGGGGACACGAGGGTGGACACAGGCTGCCTCCAGACCATCCGATCGATCGATCCGCGTGATTGTCGGACCGGACCCAGTCTCACCGCTGCCGGTCCGCGACAACACCCCTCGGCACCCCAACTGCTCCACAATGCTCGGTGAACCCCGAATGATCATCTGTCTCGGCGCGCCCGATCGGGAGCAGCGCGAGCATCCCGATGCTGACCCAGACGTAGGCGTTGGCGCCGACGAACCCCCACGGCCCGGCAGACCCGTTGGCGAAGACCCAGACCAGCCCACTGCACAGCACGACGTAGCCGGCGACGCCGGCACGCGCCCGACGGCGGGCCGTCGCGCCCACCGGCGGCCACGGCAGCGTGGACGCGGCGAGCACCACCAGCCCCGGTACCAGCCACACCAGATGGTGCACCCACGTGACCGGACTGACCAGGCACGCGGCGACGCCGGTCAGCGCGAAGCCGGCCCGTTCGTCGCCGTCACGCACGGACCGACGTACCCGTACCGCCCACACCGCCAGCACGGCGACGACCAGCAGCAGCCACAGCCGCCGGTCCGGGTGTGCCGAATCGAGCCGGGCGACCAGACCGAGCAGCGACTGGTTCGACACGTACGCCAACTCACCGACCCGGTCGGTGTCCCACAGCGCCTCGGCGAAGAACGTGCGGCTGGCCTCCGGCGCGAGCGCCGCCGCGACCACTGTGGCGCCCACGGCAGTGCCGATGGCCGTGGCAGCGGCCCGCCAGCGCCCGGTGACCAGCAGATACCCGATGAAGATCGCCGGGGTGAGCTTGACGGCGGCGGCCAGCCCCACCCCCACGCCCGCCAGTCGACTGCCCCGTTCCAGCAACCAGAGGTCCAGGTAGACCAGCGCCACCAGCAACAGGTTGACCTGCCCGAAGCTGACCGTGTCCCGCACCGGGTTGAGCCCAGCCAGCAGACAGCAGGCCACCGTGAGCGCGTACCAGCGGGTCCAGCCGTGCCGCCGGGCCAACGGGTCCACCAGCAGGTGCAGCAGGAACGCCACGGCCAGCGCGGTGAGCAGCAGGTTCGCCACGATCGTCGGGTACCAGGCCAGCGCGGCCATCGGCAGCATGGTCACCGCGGCGAACGGCGGATAGGTGAACCCGTACCCGTTGCTAGTGGTCCACTCATACAGGTCGCCGCCGCGCACCCAGTGCCCGACCGCGCCGTGGTAGACACCGACGTCGAACCAGCCCCGATGCCCGGGCAGCACCGCGATCGCCACCGTGAGCACGGTGACCACGGCGAGCACCGTCGCCACCCGCCGCCGACCCGTGTTCATCGGGCCACCTCCACCGGGGCGGACGGCACCAGCAGCCGCAGCGATCCGACCGCGAGCAGCCCCACCAGCACCCCGGCCGCGGCCAGCACCGCCTGCGCCACGTCCGGTCCGAAGCCACTGGGCAGCGCCACGAACGCGAGCACCACCGCGCCCACTGCCGCCGCCGGCCGGGCCCGCCCGTGCGCCGCCGCCGCGATCAGCACCAGACCCCACAGCGCGTACCAGGGCCGGGTCGCCGGGCCGAGCAGCGCCGCCGCCACCAACACCAGACCCAGCGCGTACGCCGGGCCGAGCCGCCGCCGATGCCGCCACACCCCGACCGCCACGGCCAGTACGGCGGCCACGCCCAGCGCCAGGCAGAGCCGCATCGGGGCGTCGCCCAGGTGCAGACCGAACCGCCCGGCCGCGCGCACCGCCAACCGACCCAGCGCGCTGGAGATCGACCAGCTGTGCCGGTACATCGGTGTGCCGAGCGCGCCGACCCACCCGTACCCGATGCCGGTGGCCCAGGTGACCACGGCGGCGGTGCCCAGCGCGAACCCGGCGGTGCGGGCCACCGAGGTCGGCAGCCCGCGGTGGCGCGCGGCGAGCGACACGACCACCAGCAGCCCGACCACCGCCGGCACCTTGACCAGCGCGGCGAGGGTGACCAGCACGGTGGCCGCGCCGTAGCGGTGCTCGAAGGCGAGACTCAGCCCGGCCACCAGCAGCCCCAGCATCACCGCCTCGTTGTGCGCGCCCGCGATGAGGTGCAACGGTACGAGCGGGTTGAGCACGCCCAGCCAGAGCGCGGCGGCCGGGTCGACCCCGCAGTGCCGGGCCAGCCGGGGCAGGTACGCCACCAGCAGCGCCACCCCGGCCAGCGCCACCAGACGCAGGCCGAGCACGCCGAGCACCAACTTGCCGCCGGTCACTCCACTGACCACGGCCGCCACCGCGAGGAACACCGGCCCGTACGGCGCTGGGGTCTGCTGCCACATCTGCGGCACCTCACCGGCCAACGCGCCGCCCAACTGGGCCACCCCGTGCCGGTACACGTCGATGTCGGCGAGGACCATCGCGCCCTGCGCCAGGTAGCTGTACGCGTCCCGGCTGAACAGCGGCGGCGCCACCAGCAACGGCCCCGCCCAGCAGAGCAGGGTGAGCGCGGCGGACCGCCGGTCGACCACCTCGTCGGGTGCGTGCGGATGCCGGCCCGCCCACCACCAGGCGGCCACGAGCAGGGTCAGGCCGGCATACCCGCAGAGCAGACCCGGCCCGGCGAGCTGCCGCAGCGCGCTCCACCAGGCGGCGTGCGCGCCCACGGGGAGCGCACCGGCGGCCAGGCCGGCGCCGGACAGCAGCGTGGCACCGATGCCCCCGAGCAGCCGGTACGCGACGACGGTCGGCAGTGTGCGCACCCGGGCAGGATGTCGCCCACGGCTGGCCGCCACACGACGCCCGGACGATCACCAGGCGACGGCGTGGTGTCGGACCGGCTCGGCCGTCGGCGCGTGGTCTGGTTCGTGTCGGTATGCGGTCTGCCCGGTGCCGGCGTGGCGGCCGGCAGATCGGTCACCGGTTGTTAGCGTGAAACGCGGATCCGTAACCGTGGAGGGGTGCCATGACGGACGCCCCCGACGGGAGGCCGAGGCCCGCGGACCAGTGGCGACAGCGGGGCGTACGAGGGTTGACCATCGCCCGCGACGCCGGCGTGCGCGGCTGGCGGTGGTGGGCGCGGAGCTGGGATCGCTTTGTCGCCGCGCTCCAGGACGAGGCGCCCGTCGGCTCCGCCGCCGCGCCGTCACCGCCCGGTCCACTCGTCGAACAACGCGACGCGCCCCGGCTGATCGCCGTCCCGGCACGCGGATACGTGTACTCGTTCTACATCCGCGCCACGTTCGCCTGGTCGTCGCCCGCCAGCCTGCGGTCCGAGGTGCTGAGCTGGTACGTGCAGTACTTCCAACCGAACGCGATCCAGCGACTGACCCGGCTCGCCGCGGACGCCGCCCGGGACCTGCCCCCGCACCGGGCCGGTGACCTGGAGGTGGCGTTGCAGCGAGCACTTGCCGAGGATCCCCTGTGGCACTACCAGCGGGGCGACATCACGCTCACCTGCCGCCCCGACGCCGCCGTACGACTCGACGAGCGGATCATGCCGGCGCTCCAGCCGCACGTCGACCGCCTCGTCAAGCTGGAATACCAGTTCGACGAGCAGATCCGACAAGCCCGGTACGCCGAGGAGCTGAGCCGCCAGTGGGCGACGATCCTGGATGACCACACCGACGACCACGACCTGGCCGACGCGCGCGACCACATGCTCGCCACGCAAAGAGAAGCCGCACGATGGATCGCCGAACTCCTCCACCGCCACAACGAACACCCCACCGACCCGCCCACCCCACCCCCAGTCCCCCAACAACAGACCCACCCCACCCCCGCCCCGCCTGCCTCATCTCCCCCGTCAAGATCACTTGACGGTGGGTAGTTGCTCGGGGCCTTCGAGAGCTCCTGAGCATCAAGTGATCATGGGCAGGCGTGGCGGTTGGCGAGGATCGCGAAGACTTCGGCGCTCCCGCGATGATCCGCCAGGTCGATCTCCATCGAATGTGCATCCGCCCTGAGTAGGCGTCAGCCGCCGTGCCATCTGACGACGCCCCCACATGCGAGCGAACGGGTGCTGATGCCGCCGCGCCTACGCGCCCGAAATGGCCTTGAGGGCCGTGTCGAGTGCCTGGTCCGCCGGGACGGGTACGTCGGGGACCACTCCGACGCCTTCCCAGTTGGTGCCGGTGACGCTGTTGATGGTCCGGGCGGTCGGCACGGTCACGAGGATGTGTGCGGTGACCGGGTGGCGGGCCGTCGGATGCGCGCCGCCACGTGTCGTCTCACCGACGACGACGGCCCGGCCGTGCGCTTGAAGGGTGTACGCCACGTCCTCGCCCCCGGAGAACGTCATCGCGCTGGTGAGCACGTGGACCGGGCGGTCCACGTAGCGCGGCGCGGGAAGATGCGCGGTAGTCCAGAACTGACGGGTGGCACCGGTGGACCGCTCGTAGAAGTCGTTGAGATGGACCTGGTCGTCGCGGAAGAAGTAGCTGCACCACATCGCGGCTCCCTCCGGTGCTCCGCCAGAGCAGGTACGCAAGTCCAGGATGAGCGCGGAGCTGAGAGCGACCAGTTGCATGGCCGCGCCGATCGCTGCGGCGCCCTCATCGGCGTACGCGATCCGCCGCACGTCGATGAGCCCGACGTTCCCGTCCAGGTGCTCGACACGGCGGATCCCCTGGTTTTCCGCTTTGAGCAGCGCGAGGAACGCGGCTCGCCCTCCGTCTTCGTCCGCTGGCTCCAGCGACTGCGGCTGGTCCGACCACAGCAGCCGCAGATGCTTGTCCGGGCAGACTTGCTGAAGGTGAGCGGTCACCGTCTCGCAGAGCACCGGCCCGTCGAGGTCGTCGTACTCGCCTGCCGCGAGATGGCGCCGGATCGCGGCGTCGATGTCCGCGACCTTCTCCGGAAAGACGTACCCGGCCTCGATCCGATCCAGGGCCTGTCCGATGATCTGTTCGTTTGGGAGCACGGCGGGCCACGGTAGACCGCTAACAGCCTCCTGACCACCGAATTTCACGCGGGAGTGGGTTGTCCCGTCCAGGCCCACATCTCCAGCGCGTTCCGGTCCACGAGCGTGATGTTGAGCTGCCGGGCGATCTGGATGCCGTCGCCCGCGGTGAAGAAGCTGTTCGTCACGAGCATGCAGATCTCGCCACCGTGGATGTCCCGGCAGGTGCCGGCGAACCGCTGGATCGCGGCACTGCCCACCCGGTTGCTGACGCTCTGCCGCTTGCACTGCACCACGACGCGTCGGCCGTCGGGGGCGATCGCCAGGACGTCCGCTCCCCGGTCGCCGGGGCCGCCGCACACCGTCACGTTGCGGAACCCGGACGCGGCCAGGATCCGGGCGAACCACTGCTCGAAATCGGGTCCGCTCATCGTGTCGGTCACCGCGATCAGCCTGTCCCGCTGGGCTTGGTCGGCCCGCTCGCGGGCACGCTGCTTCGACACGACAAGACCCACCGTGGCCGCCCCCGCGACGACGAGGCTCACCAGGAGAGCGGACCAGTATGGGTGCCGCTGCACGAAGTCGACGACCATGCGGAGGAGCACGAAGACGACGACCGCACACAGCGCCAGAGCCCAGCCGTCGGCCGATCTGCCGCCACCGCCCACGCGGCGGACCGTCGATCTGCGGCGAACACTGCCGCCACGCCGCCTCCGGTAGTGGGCCCGAACCCGCGCGCCACCCTTCCTCATGTGTGACCTGACGTACGGCACGAGGCACCTCCCCGGTCGAGGGAATCTCAGTGTCGCGGCAGCGTCCGACAAACCGCCTGCCCTGCCGTCCATGGTGTCCGGTACCCGTCAGCCGCCAAGGCTGCCAGCCCCGGGCAACCCCAGTCCGCCCCGACCCACGCCCATTGACTGCCCGCCCCCGGCCCGAATGATCGGTGGCAGTTCAGCAGGGGTGGCGTCGGCGTGTCGAGTCGCCCAGCTGCCAGCGATCATCAGGGCGCTGCCCCGTGGGTCAGGACGGGACGTCGCGGTGGCGGAAGGCGGCCACGCCGACGGCCAGCAGGGCCGCGGCCACCGCCGCCAGCACCACCAGGGGAAGCGCCGCCGGGTCGACCGCGGGCACCGCCGGCACATGGGTGTACGGCGAGACGTTGAGCGCGGCCTGGGGCAGTTCCAGTACCGCGCCGAGTTGCCCGAGGAGCAGGAAGACCAGCAGCGCCGTCCAGGACAGCACCACCGACCAGCGGGGCAGCAGCCCGAAGATCGCGGTCACCACCCCGGCCACCACGAGCAGGGCGGGCAGGCGCAGCAGCGCGGCACCGCCCAGCTCGACGGCCTGGCCGAGCGGGTCGCCGGTGACGATGCCGTAGCCGAGGCCGGTGGTCACGCCGGCGAGGAGCAGCAGGGCGACCGCGCCGAGCGTGGCGGCGAGCACCTGGGTGCCGAGCCAGCGGGTACGGCTGACCGCCGTGGCGAGGGCGGCCTCCAACACCCCGTCGGCTTCGTCGCCGCGTACGCGGAGGAGGGCCTGCACGACGTACGCCCCGATGGTCAGGGCGAAGAGGCCGAGCATCGCGGCCAGGTACGCGTTGATCAGGTCGGCTCCGCCACCCATCGCGTTGATCGCTTCGGCGGCGGCCGGGTTCGCGTCGATCATGTCGTCGAACTCGTCGGCGGCGACGCCCATGGAAAGGCCGAGCACGGCCACCCCGACGGCCCAGCCGAGCAGCGTTCCGCGCTGCATCCGCCAGGCCAGGCCGGTGGGGCTGAGCAGCCGTGGCGCACCGGTGGCCGGGCCGCGTCGAGGGGCGATCAGCCCGGCGCCCTGGTCGCGTCGTTCGGCGAGGGCGTACGCCAGCGCCACCCCGGCGAGCAGCAGCGCGACGGGCAGGGCGAGCACCCACCAGCGTTCACCGTCGAAGGCTCGTACCTGGTTGCCCCAGCCGAGCGGGGAGATCCACGACGGCCAGGCGCTCCGCACGCGGGTCCCGTCGGCGCTCTGTTCGCCGAGCACGTCGCCGGCGGCGCGCAGCACGAAGGAGAGCCCGACGGTGGCGGCGGCGAGCGCGTTGGCGCCGCGCGAGGTGACGGACAGCTGGGCCGTGACCGCGGCGATCGCGGTGAAGGCGACCCCGACGCCGCCGATCGCGGCCGCTGCCGCGACGGAGCCGCCGAGCGGCAGACCGGCACCGATCAACGCGACGGCGAGCAGCACGGCGGCCAGGGTGTTCGCCGCGACGATGACGAGCAGCGCGGCGGTGAGCGGCGCGTACCGGCCGACCACGGAGGCGCCGAGCAGTTCGGCGCGGCCGGTCTCCTCGTTCTGGCGGGTGTGCCGGGTCACCGCGAAGGTGCTCAGCAGCGCGACGATCAGGGCCAGCGTCACGTACGTCTCGGCGACCACCACGGCGCCGAGGTCGGTGCCGTGGATGGGGCCGTTGAAAGCGCGGGCGACCAGGCTGGACGCCGAGGTGGTGGCGTAGCCCAGCCGGGTCTCCTGGTCCGGGTAGATGCCGGCGACGCTGCCGGCGAGGGCGTAGCCGAGCAGGGGCGTGCCGAGGATCCAGATGGCGAGGCGGATCCGGTCGCGGCGCAGCACGAGCCGGGCCAGAAGGGTCGTACCGGTGAGGGCGCTCACCGGGCACCGCCCTGCGGGGCGTCAACGTGCGCGTCGGCGTCCGAGGCGCCAGCGGGGGGAGGGTCCGAGGCAGGAGCGCCCGTGGCGCCGGCGGCGGGAACGTCCGAGGCAGGAGCGCCCATGGCGCCGGCGGCGGGAACGTCCGAGGCAGGGGCGGAGGGATCGTCACCGTAGTGGCGCAGGAAGAGCTGCTCCAGGGTCGGTGGCGTGCTGGTCAGCGCGCGGACACCGAAGCGGATGAGCTGGCCGAGCAGCTCGTCGAGGTGGGCAGGCTCGACCTCCAGGTGGGTACGGCCGTCGACCTCGTGCACGTCGTGCACGCCGGGCAGCGCGTCCAGCCCGGTGACCGGGCGGGCGGTCTCCACGGTCACCGCCGTGCGGGTGAGGTGGCGCAGCTCGGCGAGGGTGCCGGACTCGACGGTGCGGCCCTCGCGGATGATGCTGACCCGGTCGCAGAGCGCCTCGACCTCGGCGAGCACGTGGCTGGAGAGCAGCACGGTGGCGCCGGCCTGCTTGACCCGTCGGACCTCGTCCTGGAACACCGCCTCCATGAGCGGGTCGAGGCCGGAGGTCGGCTCGTCGAGCACGTACAGCTCCACCGGGGAGGAGAACGCGGCGACGATGGCGACCTTCTGCCGGTTGCCCTTGGAGTACGTGCGGCAGCGGCGGGTCGGGTCCAGGTCGAAGCGGTGCAGCAGCTCGTCGCGGCGGCGCCGGTCGAGGCCGCCGCGCAGCTGACCGAGCAGGTCGATGGCTTCCCCGCCGGTGAGGTTGGGCCAGAGACTGACGTCGCCCGGCACGTACGCCAGCCGGCGGTGCAGGCGGACCGCGTCACGCCACGGGTCGGCGCCGAGCACCTGGGCGTCGCCGGAGTCGCGGCGGAGCAACCCGAGCAGGATCCGGATGGTGGTGGACTTTCCGGAGCCGTTGGGCCCGAGGAAGCCGTGCACCTCCCCCTGCTCGACGTGCAGGTCCAGCCCGTCGAGTGCCCGGATGGCGCCGAACGTCTTGACCAGGTTGCCGATCGAGATGACGGGCATGGCCCCTCCTGCCGTTGGCTGCGTCGACCGTCACCACTGTACTGACCGTTGGTCAGTCGAATCAACGGTGATCGTGCCCACCGGTCAGGACGTCGCTAGGCTGGCGGGCATGACCGCCGATCCCGCGGACGACACCCGCACCCGGATCCTGCGCGCCGCGCTCGACCTGTTCGCCGAACACGGTTACCAGCGCACCTCGCTGCGCCAGATCGGCGAGCGGCTGCGGCTCACCAAGACCGCGATCCTGTACCACTTCCCGGCCAAGGAGCACCTGCTCGCCGCCCTGGTCGAGCCGTTGGTGGCGGACCTGGAAGCGCTGCTCGACGCGGCCCAGACACAGCCCGCCGGGTTGGCCCGGTGGACGGTGCTGGAGGGCTGGGTGGACATCATGCTCGCCCATCGCCGGCCCCTCGGCATGCTCTTCCACGACATCGCGCTGATCGGCCGGGGCGACACGTACCACCGCCTGATGGAGATCGCGATGCGGGCCAACGACCTCATCGCCGGGCCGGACGCCGGGCGCCGCGAGCGGGTCCTCGCGATGCAGGCGGTAGGCGCGTGCAGCGACCCGGTCGTCTTCTTCACCGACGTGTCGGACGAGGTGCTGCGCGCCGACATGCTCGACGGCGCACGCCGACTGCTGGCCCCGCTGCCCACGGACGCCACGGCGGGGCCGCACGCGGACGACGCGGCCGGGGCGCGAATGGACGCCACGGCCAGGGCCCACGCGGACACCACGGCCGGGGCTCGCACGACCACGACGGTGGCGGCGCGGCAAGCCCCGCCAGGGGCGGTCGCGGGGGACGCGGCCCCGGCTAGCGCGGCCGCGACGCCGCCACCGGGGGCGGCGGGCCGGCGTCGGCGGCCGGGACGGCCGCCCGCGCTGGGTCGGGAGCAAATCGAGGCGGCCCGGCGGATGCACGCGGCGGGCACCCACTCGGTGGACGCCATCGCCGCCTCGTTGGGTGTCTCGCGGGCGACCGTCTACCGCCACCTGACCGCACCATAACGAGACAGCTCCGAGACTATTTCGAGACGGTTGTGAGAGCCGGGAGCTCAGGCCGCCAGCGTGGCGTAGCGGCCGTTGCGGTCCAGCAGGCTGTCGTGGGTGCCGGCCTCGACGATCCGACCGTGGTCGAGCACCGCGATCTGGTCGGCGTCGCGGACCGTGGAGAGCCGGTGCGCGATGGTGATCGTGGTGCGCCCCTGCGCGAGCACGTCGAAGGCCCGCTGTACGGCGCGTTCGGTCTCGGTGTCCAGCGCGCTGGTGGCCTCGTCGAGGACCAGGATGCGCGGGTCGCGCAGCAGCGTCCGGGCGATGGCGAGGCGCTGCTTCTCACCGCCGGAGAACCGGTGGCCGCGTGAGCCGACCATGGTGTCGTACCCGTCGGGCAGCCCGGCGATGAGGTCGTGGATCTGGGCGGCGCGGGCGGCGTCCTCGATCTCGGTGTCGGTGGCCTCCGGCCGGGCGTAGCGCAGGTTCTCCCGGACGGTGGTGTGCAACAGGTACGTCTCCTGGCTGACCACGCCGACGATCGCGGCCAGGTCGGCCAGGCGCAGGTCGCGCAGGTCGACGCCGTCGACGGTGATCCGGCCGGCGGTCGGGTCGTGCAGCCGGCTGACCAGCCCGGCGAGGGTGCTCTTGCCGGAGCCGGTCTCGCCGACCAGGGCGAGGCTGGTGCCGGCGGGCACGTCGAGGGTGATCCCGGCCAGGGCGGCGGTGTCGCTGCCCGGGTAGCCGAAGGTGACGTCCTCCAGGCGCAGGTGGCCGCGCACCCGGGCGGGGTCGAGGCGGACCGGCTCGGCGGGGTCGGCCACGTCGACCGGCAGGTCCAGGTATTCGAAGATCCGGGCGAAGAGCGCCAGCGACGCGGTGAGCGAGACACCCACGTTGAGCAGCCCCATCAGCGGCCGGAACAGGCCGCCCTGCAGGGCGGTGAAGGCGACCAGGGTGCCGATGCTCAGCGTGCCGGCGGTGCCGGGCAGGCCGGCGGCGAGGTAGATGACCGCCGGTACGGCGGCGAAGATGATGCTCATCGAGGCCATCCGCCAGCGGCCGGCCAGCTCACTGCGCAGCTCCAGGTCGACCAGTCGGGCCGAGGAGGCGGTGAACCGGTCGATCAGCGCGGGGCCGGTGCCGAGGGTCTTGGCCAGCTGTACGCCGCTGATCGAGAGCCCCTCCTCGACGGTGACGTTGAGGTCGGCGAGTTCGCGTTGCCGCTGGGCGGTGATCTCGCGGCGCATCCGGGCGACCCGACGGGTCAGCCAGATGGCCGGCGGCAGCACCACGAGCGAGACCAGGGAGAGCTGCCAGGAGAGCGCGACCATGGCGACCACGGTGGCGACCACTGTGGTGAGGTTGGCCGCGACGGCGGTGGCGGTGGAGGTGACCACCGACTGCATGCCGCCGATGTCGTTGGTGATCCGGGACTGCACCTCGCCGGTGCGGGTGCGGGTGAAGAAGCCGAGCGACTGGCGCTGGAGGTGGCTGAAGACGTCGGTGCGCAGGCGGTGCATGACCCGCTGGCCGACCTGGGTGGAGATCCAGGTCTGTACGACGCCGAGGGCGGAGGTCACGGCCGCGACGGCGACCATGCCGAGGACCAGCCAGACCAGCAGCGTCACGTCGCCCTGCGGCAGGGCCCGGTCGATCACGGCGCGCAGCAGGAACGGGGTGGCCATCGCGATGATCGACGAGACCACGATGATCGCGGTGACGGCGGCCAGCGCGGGCCGGTGGGGGGTGAACAGGCGGCCGATGCGGCGCAGCGACACCTGACGGGCCTGCGTCTTCTCTTCCGCGGTGAGGGTGCGGTGGCCGCGGTCGCGGCCCATGGGGGTGGGTTCCAAGGGGGCACTACCTTTCGTCGACACTATTGCTGAGGTTACCTCATCATGAGGTAGCAACCACATCTCCTGCTACCGTATTCCGGTGACCGAGCACACCGCCGACAGCGCCGACGACGAGAGCCTGGCGGAGACGTTCTGGGCGGTGGCGTCCCGTCTGCGCCGGCAGACCCGGGACTCCCTGGCGCCCTGGGATGTCACCCCCAGCCAGTCCCGGGCCCTCGGCGTGCTGGCCCGGCACGGCGAGGTGCGCCCCGGCACCCTCGCCGAGCACCTGCGCATCGCGCCCCGCTCGGCGACCGAGGTCGTCGACGACCTTCAGACCCGTGGGCTGGTCGAGCGCCGACCCGACCCGGCCGACCGTCGGGCGACCCTGGTCGCGCTCACCGAGGAGGGCGAGCGCGTCAGCACCGCCATCCGGGCCGCGCGCCGGGCCGAGGCCGACCGGTTCTTCGGCCACCTCGACGACACCGACCGCGCCGAACTGGCCCGCATCCTGCGCACCCTGCGCGGCTGACCGGTTTGCCCGCCGCGCCCACGGGTAGCCAGCGGCCCCGTCCGGTCGGCGGGACCCGGCCGGCACCGGTCGGAGGCGAGGTGACGGGAGGCCCGGCTGATGTGCGGGATCAGCGGGGAGGCGCGATTCGACGGCCGCTCGCCGGACGCGGCGGCAGTCACCCGTATGACCGAGGCGATGCGCTCACGCGGCCCGGATGACGAGGGTCTGTTCACCGACGGCTGGGTGACCCTCGGGCACCGCCGGCTGACCATCATCGACCTGTCCGACGCGGGCGGGCAGCCGATGGTCCGCGACGACCTGGGCCTGGCGCTGGTCTTCAACGGCTGCATCTACAACTACCCCGAGCTGCGCGAGGAGTTGCGCCGCGCCGGGTACGCCTTCCACTCCACCAGCGACACCGAGGTGATCCTGGTGGCGTACGCGCACTGGGGTGAACGTTTCGTCGACCACCTGGTCGGCATGTTCGCGATCGGGCTGGTCGACCGGGCCCGGCGGCGGCTGATCCTGGCCCGCGACCGGCTCGGCATCAAACCGCTCTACCTCGCCGAGACACCGGGGCGGCTCCGGTTCGCCTCCACCCTACCCGCGCTGCTGCGGGCCGGCGACGTCGACACCGGCATCGACCCGGTGGCGCTACACCACTACCTGTCCTGGCACTCCATCGTGCCCGCGCCACGCACCGTGCTGCGCGGTGTACGCAAGCTGCCGCCGGCCACCCTGCGGGTGATCGAGGCGGACGGGCGTAGCCGCGAGGAGGTCTACTGGCGACCCGACTACGTGCGGGAGCCCGCCGACGCGGGGATGGACGCCGCCGACTGGCGGGCTGCGATCGGCGACGCGTTGCGCGCGGCGGTACGCCGACGCCTGGTCGCCGACGTGCCGGTGGGGGTGCTGCTCTCCGGCGGACTGGACTCCAGCCTCATCGTGGCCCTGCTCGCCGAGGCCGGCCAGCACCACCTGCGTACGTTCAGCATCGGCTTCGACAGCCGCGACGGCGAGTCCGGCGACGAGTTCCACTACTCGGACCTGGTGGCCCGCGCCTACGACACCGACCACCACCGGATCCGACTGGCCGACGACGACCTGGTGCCCGCCGTCCGACGGGCCGTGCTGGCGATGACCGAGCCGATGGGCAGCCACGACGTGGTCGCCTTCCACCTGCTCTCCGAGCAGGTGGCGCAACACGTCAAGGTGGCCCAGTCGGGGCAGGGCGCCGACGAGGTGTTCGCTGGCTACGGCTACCACCAGCCACTGGTCGAGGCGCCCCGGCACGGCGCCGCCGAGACGTTCGCCGCCGCCTTCTTCGACCGCGGCCACGAGGAGCTACGCCGCATCGTCGATCCGGCGTACGCGCTGGAGCACGACGCCAGCCGGGACCTGCTCAGCGCGCACCTCGCCGCGCCCGGGGCGCAGACGGCCCTGGACGCCGTGCTGCGCCTGGACACCCACCTGATGCTTCCCGACGATCCGGTCAAGCGGGTGGACAGCATGAGCATGGCGTGGGGTCTGGAGGTGCGCACGCCCTTCCTCGACCAGGACCTGGTCACCCTGGCCGCGCACTGCCCGCCGGAGCACAAGGTCGCCCAGGGCGGCAAGGGCGTACTCAAGGAGGTCGCCCGGGAGGTGCTGCCCGCCGAGGTGATCGACCGGCCCAAGGGCTACTTCCCGGTGCCGGCGCTGCGCAAAGTGGACGGCCCGGTGCGCGAGTTGGTCGCCCAGGCGTTGCAGGCGCCGGCCGCGCGCGAGCGGAGGCTGTTCCGCCCGGAGTACGTGGCACACCTGCTCGCCGAGCCGGACCGGGCGGAGGCGGCGGCCGGCAGCAACAAGCTGTGGCAGCTCGGCCTGCTGGAGCTGTGGCTGCAGACCCACGACATCCGCTGAGCCGCCGGGCCCACTCCGACGAGAGGTCAGCCGGCGGCCGTGCGGGCGACCAGGTCGTCGATGACGGCGCCGAGGTCGTCGGTGCGCTCCAACACCTGCCGCTGCCGGGCCGCGCCGGTGCCGTCGCGCCGCAGCCGGGCCAGCTGCGCCAAGACGTACCCGAGGTCGCCGTGTCGCAGCAGGGCCGGGGCGATCACCGCCATCAACTCGTCGACGAGCGCCCAGGCGGGCCGGGTGCCACCGGCACGCAGGTCGATCAGCTCGCCGTCGAGACCGTCGTGGGCGGCCCGCCAGTGCGCCGCCGCGACCAGGCAGTCCCGGACGTTCGGGGCGGTCACTCCGGCGCGTACGTCGTCGACGAGGGTGGCCACGAGGGACCGGACCAGCGCGGCGACCAACACCGCGTCGTCCACCTCGGTGCAGACGTCACCGACCCGCACCTCCACCGTCGGGTACGTCGACGACGGACGGGCGTACCAGTAGACCATCGCCGCGTCGAGCATGATGCCGGCGGCGATCAGCTGGTCGACTGTGTGGTCGTAGTCGGCGGCGGAGTCGAAGTACGGGGTCGGTCCGATGCTGGGCCAGCGTTCCAGCTGCATCGAGCGCCAACTGGCGTGCCCGGTGTCGTCCCCGTCGTGCAGTGGAGAGTTGGTGGTGATCGCCTGCACCACTGGCAGCCACACCCGCAGGTGGTTGCAGACCAGCACGGCCAGGTCCCGGTCGGGCAGACCGACGTGCACGTGAAAGCCGCACACCGCCGGGTCGTGCGCCACCGGCCCGTACCGGCGCGACATCGCGTGGTAACGCGGTTCGTCGGGGACCGTCCGGTGCGGTTCGGCCAGCGGGGTGGCACCGACGGCCACCAGTCGGGCCCCGGCCGCGGTGGCGGCCTCGGCGGCCGAGCGGCGCAGCGCTACCAGGTGCGCGCGCAGTTCGGTGAGGTCGGTGCAGACCGGGGTGACCATCTCGACCATGCTGTGCCGGAACTCCTGGCGGCTCTGGTGCCGGGCGGGGCCGCGAAGCGCGGCGAGCACCTGGTCGGCCACCGGCAGGTTCCGGCCGCTGTCCGGGTCGAGCAGCAGGAACTCCTCCTCCACGCCGAGCGTGAGAGTGGACAGGTCGGGCGCGGTGTCGATGACGGTCGGACGGTTCGCCATGGCCCCTCCCCATCCCCTGCTGCGGCCGGTGGCTCGGGTTCCCGGCCGCCCCTGCGGCAAACGCCCCCTCAGGGCGTCGCCACGGCCGTCGCGCGTGCGGTGAGAAAGGCCCGTTCGGCCGCGTTGTCCGTCACGGCGACTGCCGTCCGGTACGCCTCGACGGCCCACTCCGACGCCTGACCTCACGCCCGCCCCGGATGCATAGGGCGATTCGGCCGAACGGCACGGCAAGTCATGATCACTCTATTGACACCGTATGGGACAGTTGATACGAGACAGCTCTCTACCGCCAATAGGGTGCACGGAGCCTCGCGGTGACTGAAGGGACAGGGAGTGAATGCGGCGAAGCTTACTTGTGACACCTCATTCCGAACCGCATGCCTGTCACAACTGATGAGGCTGGTGCGGACAAAAGACGTTTTTGTTCAAGTGACTTCGGTTAATCGCGCGCAGCATCAACAAATGGGGACGGCAACGTATGGCACAGCTCCGAGTCGCAACATGGAACATTGGCGCCGGAATTCTGGGCGAGTCGCACCAGGAGAACGGCGAGGAAGAACTCACTTACCACATCGACCTGATTCGCCGCCAGAATCCCGATATCCTTTGCCTACAGGAGGCACACGACTACTTGGGGGCGAAGGAGAGCCAGACGGCAGAGATCGCGCGCGAGGCGGGGTACGAGTTCGCGCACAGCGTCCCGATCAGCCCGTCCCACCTCGGATCAGACGCACACCTGGCACTCGGTATTCTGTCGAAGTACCCAATTAGCGACGTCACATATACCGAATTCCCGAACCCCAACCTCTCCGCCACCGGCCCCGGCGGTAATGAGTGGGTTCTTTTCGACAAAGGCTACGCTACATGTGCCGTGAGCGTCGATGGCGAGGACGTCAGCCTGGTGAACGCTCACTGCTTCCCGCTCCACTACTTCAACGCGAGCCCGACCGAGGCGCGCTTCGAGCCGATGTGGCGTGAGTTTTCGGACAGGCTGTTGGCACTCCGGTCCACCCGCCGGACGGTCGCCACGATCGATCTCAACCATGAGCCCATCGACGAACTCCTGCCCGCAGTGCTGGCGCCCGACCTGTACGTCAACGCTTTCACAGCACCGACCATCCCCAAAGGCATCCAACAGGACTATGTGCTCTACGACAGCGCCTTCGCGCTGGCGGCACAAGAAGTCCTGCCGACGCAGGCCGACCACTCGTACTGCCAAGTCGTTCTTCAGCTCTAGCGCATAGCCCCATCTCGACACCTCTCAGCGGGCAGGGCCATATGTTGACCAACCACACTGAGCGCCCCGCGCCAAGAATCGCTCTGGTCGGACCGCCTGGCGCCGGTAAGTCGACTTCCGCATTGTTGCTACAACGGCTCATGCCATCCGCGGCAATCGTCTCGGTCGCCGCGCCCTTGCGTGAGGTCGAAAACTATCTCTACACGAGGCTTGGCCTTACCCCGCCGAGCCTGACGGGAAGACAAGATGGGGAGTTTCTGCAGGCTGTACGCGACCTGCTGGTCTCCAGAAGCAAGGACTTTCTGGAGGTCGACTTCGAACAGAGGGTCAAGGCATGCGGTGATCGCCCGGTAATCAACGACGACGGACGGGCAGCCATGCTATCGGTGCTGGAGCGGCTCAAGTTCGTGCTCGTCTGGGTGGACGGGGACCGCTTGGCGTCACGCGGCGACGTAACGCCGCCCCGCCGGACCACAAATCCCCACGACGCCCTGATCGCCCGAGAAGACTGCACCTTTGAGGTCTCGAACACTGGCAGGCTCTCAAGCCTCGTCACCGAACTCGAACAGTTGCTGATGAGGGTTGAGGAGGCGAGATGATCCGCAAGTGGCTGCGCAAGCGGAACGAGAAACCCTCCGAGCCGCAGAGCGGCGACGGCGTGCCAGAAACAATTTCCATCGCATTCGACCGGCTCCGACTCATCCTCTTCAACTTCACGATGCGCGCGGAGAAGGCAGGCGCATGGACGATTTACGCCGGTGCAGCGGCGTCACTGTGGCTGAGCTTGGCCGTTACCGATTTCCCGACCCAAGGGACACGTCTCGGCCTCACCGGCTACCAGTGGCAGATCATGTACATCATCGCTGCTTCGTGGGCTACCGCACGGTCGGCATACGGCTTCGTCGGGTACCTCCGACGTCCTCGCCTTGAGTCAGTGATCAACGAGATTGTGCAGAGCGCCGAGATCGCGAGGGAGTTCCGAGCGATCTGTGTGCTGAAAGTTCGAGGAGCGGATCACGACTACCGGGTGCTCGTGTACCACGACCAACTCTGGGACTGTTACCTGCTGCCGCACTACAACGTAGTTGATGTCAAGCTCCAGGAAATTGACGACCCCTTGCTCTGCGACTTCGTCGCGTCACATCTCGGCGTTCCAGCCAGTTCCGTGCACAGTAACTACATTGCGGGCGCGGACCTGAGGTCCAGGAAGCACTCCGAGTTCTACAGGCAGGGCACCGTCTACCGGTTCAGCTTCTACGCCGTCAACCTCGAGGACGAGATCCCGGGCTACATCTTCGAGCGTTCTTTCGAACGCAATGGGCGTGAGTTCTCGTGGCTGACCCTGGCCGAGATGGAAGCCGATGCCAACACACGCAATCGGAACCTCGATATGACCAGGCACATCGCGGACAGGGGGAACTTGATCCTCGCCCTGCCGCCCGATTCCATATCGCGCATTGAGGAAAAGGCTTAGGAAGGTGCGGATGCGATGGCCAACCTGACTATTTCGAGAGCCCCGGATCAGGACGTCAGTCTCAGCGAGTACGTCGAGGCGGCACTGGGCAAGTGTTACGTGATCCCGGTGGCGAAGGTGTGCAATGCGGCATGCGTGTTTTGTGCGACCGAGGTCTACAATCCCAAGAACGAGATCGAGGTGATGGACGAGTCGAACCTTGCCCCGATCGCGTCCACTCTCGTCAGCGCTGGCGTGACGCGCTTCGAGGTCACCGGCGGAGGAGAACCCACCCTTCACCCGCGGCTTGCTGGAATCCTCGCCAGCCTGCAAGGAACCGGCGCGATGATCAAGCTCTACAGCAACGGAGCAAGGCTGCCGGTGGGCACGCACGTGGACGAGCTCAACATCTCACGCTGCTCGATCGACCCTGAACAGAACCAGCAGCTCATGCGGCTTCGTCAGGGAAGCGAGGACCTCAGAGTTGTCGTCGGGCGAGCGCGAGACCACGGCTTCCGGCGCATCAGGCTCTCGGTTCCGATCATCCGAGGCGGAGTCGAGACCTTGTCGGACGCCCTGAGCTTCGTGGAGTACTGCGGCGACATCGTTGACGCCATCGTATTCCGGCCGCTCTATCCGGCGACACCAGACAAGACGAACCGGGACCCCCTCTCGGGCGACACGTGGCTGGGTCTGATGCCCGAGTTTCACAAGGCCGGCACCACCGTTGAGATTGAGGTAGATCAGGAGGGCTGCTTCCGCGCTTCGCAACTCATTCTCTCCAGCGATCTCCGTCTTTTCAAAGAGTGGACACTCACTGTTCCAGCCCCGTGATCCCCAGGGAATTCCGTGACAAGACTCGGAGGTTGGCTCACCGGTTCCCGAATACGGGACGCCGTTGCGAGCGGAGAGATTCTGATCTCCCCATTCAGGGAGGATCAGCTGAACCCCAACTCGTACAACTACACGCTGGGGAACAGCCTGCTTCGCCTTGTGTCCGAAGAGATCGACCTTCGGGGTGTTGACGAGTTCGAAGAGGTGTTCATAGCCAACGACGGCTTGGTGCTTCAGCCCGGAGAGTGTTACCTCGGACATACGGCAGAGGTGTTCGGGTCCCGGGTTTTCGCATCTTTGATCACAGGGCGAAGCTCGGTTGGCCGGAAGTTCGTCACCAACCACATAACCGCCGGGCTGATTGATGTGGGGTTCGAGGGCCAAATCACGCTGGAGATTACTGTTCAACGGCCTACCCGCGTCTATGCCGGAATTCTTTTTGGTCAGATCTACTGGTTTTCCCTGCATGGCTCGCCGGAGCCGCAGTACTCGGGAAAATACCAGAATCAGGATGGCCCGACGCCGTCCCGCATGGTTCACGACGCTTGGTATCCTGAATGAGGGCCTGTCCGGCAATCACATCACCTGTGCTCGACCTTCGAGGAGGCCTTTGCAGTGCTCGTCTACGTTGTGCGGCATGGTGAGTCTGAGGACGACTCGAGTGACAGCTATGGCGGGGCTGCCGACTTCCGGTTGACGGATCGCGGCCGCGCTCAAATCGCCCAGGTGGTTGGTGACCTCAAAGAATTCGGGTTGCAGGCTGTCTACAGCAGTCCGCTTGCGCGAGCACGAGAGTCCGCAGAAATCATCGGTCGCGAACTACACCTACCTGTGACAGTCGTCTTCGACCTTCGAGAACGAAACACATACGGTGTGTTGAGCGGTCACACCAGGTCGCAAGCCCGAGAGCTGTTTGGTTACCTCCTGGACCGGCTGGATTTCGTACCGGGCGAAGGGCGCGACTGTGTCCCAGGCGGCGAGGAGTACGGCCCCTTCGTCGAGCGGGTTCGTGGCGCATTCCAAGCGGTCATCGACTCGGCGGCGGATTCGGGGTTCAGTACGGTCGCAGTCGTCACGCATGGAAAATTCACCAAGGCACTTTTTACCGAGGTTCTCCAAAACGGAGCCGACTATAGTGAGGGCCATGCCTCAATCAACTCCGTGAACAGCGCTGCGCCTCCCCTCGGATCGTCCTAGAGTCGGCCCTGTTGCGTGGACTCCCACGGGCGAAAGGCAGGGAGTCCGTCAACCCCTTCGCCAAGATGGAAGAGCACGGAGCATGACACACCCTGCAGACCCCCCCTTCACGATCTCACCCCGCGACAACGTCGCCTGCATCTCTTGTGGCCAAGTCGTAGGTTCACAGGCCCCGTACGTTACACAGCTCAACGCTGACTTCTTCGTGCCGAAGTCGCATCCTCGGATTCGTCTACGGGGGCAACTGGACTCGCTCCACGCCCTTGTCGGCATGGCGGAACACAGCGCGGCCGCACAGCAAGAACCCTGGCTTCAGGGCGAACTGGCCAAGGTCGCCGCCTACTGTCGTGAGCTGATATCCGCGGAGTACAACGAGCGACCGGTCGAGAGGCTGATCCTCGATGATCTGGACGCGGCCGAGTTGCACGCCGCCACCCATGACCCGCGATCTTTGGGAACCACCCATCTACTGCTGAATGGTGAGTCGGCAGAGCTGCTACATTGGCTGAACCTCATACGCACCAAGAGCCGGGAAGTCGAGCTGGTTGCATACGAGGCATTCGCTCCTGACGCTCGAATTTATGGCACAAGTTTCCAGGACTTCGGTACCAGCATCATCAACGCCCTCAACCTGGTGGCAAGCGGCGTCTACTACCTGGCCCTGAGATTCCAGGCCTCAGGAGGCTAGGCGGCCAAGCCGAGGCCCACCTCCCATCCGGTTGAGCGGCACGACCAAAGCCGGCCCGGTCTCGGCGGGACCGGGCCGGCTTCGGCCCACGGTGCGACCCGGCCGACCCGGTCCGTCAGACGTCCGGGTCGGCGGGCGCCCCGGTCAGGGGTAGGTGGTCAGGTACACCGTCTGGTTGGCCGCGTTCGCGGTGCCACCGGCGTTGTTGATCACCCGATTGATGGTGCCGACGCCACCGAGCGAGACGGTGACCATGTTCGTGAAGCGCACGTTCGGGTTGGTGGGCACCTCGAAGGACCGTTCCTCGACCACCGCGGGGTTGACGTTGAAGTAGCTGTAGCTGCCCAGCCCGAACGCCTGGTGACTGGTCACCGAATCAGCCACCTTGTACGCGGCGTAGCCCCGGGTCGACCCGTTCATCCAGGCAGCCTGGTTCGGTACGTCGTACGGCAGCTCGTTCTGGTAGAAGTACGTCCGCCCGCCGTTGCCGTTCCAGATGGTCTGGTACTTCTGGTAGTGCTCGACGAAGAGGCCGTACATGGTGACGTTGTCGCCGTTGACGGTGAGCCCGGTGTCGGCGGTGTTCAGCGTCCACCCGGTCGGTACGCCGCTGGCTGCGTGGTCGGCCCGCCACAGCCACATGTGGTCGCCGATCACGTTGTCGCTGTTGACGGTCAGCGTGTTGGTGGCCTTGCCGACGTGCGGCCCGCCGATGCGGAAGAACACGTCGTGCAGCGAGGTCGGGTTCGTGGCGTGGCTCGCGGACGAGCCGGACGGCCCGACCTCCATCAGCACTGGCGAGTTCGTCGTGCCGGCCTCGAACATGATGCCGGCCACCTTCACGCCGTCCACGTCGGCCACCCGCATGCCCACCGCGCCGTTGTCGGCCTGGATGGTGGCCAGGCCGAGACCGAGGACGACGGTGTCGGCCCGGTTGACCTGGATCGGCTCGGTGACGTGGTGTACGCCCGGGGTGAAGAGCAGGTGCCGCCCCTGGGCGAGGGCCGCGTTGATGGTGGCGGCGCTGGTGCCGGGCTGGACCACGAAGAACTGCGAGAGCGAGATGGACGAGCCGGCCGGGGTCTTGTTGTACCAGCTGGTGCCGGTGGAGTTGGTGCGCAGCGCCGGCACGAAGACCCGGTACTCACCGCTGCCGGTCACGTACAGGAACGGCTTCTCGCGGACCTGCGGGGTCTGCGGGATGACGGTGTGCGAGGGGTTGGGGAAGCTCGGGGCCGGGGCGCCGTTGACGCCCTGGAAGACCATGTTCCACACCGAACCGGTCCAGCCGTTGCCGAACTCGCTGTTGCGGGAGTACCACTGCTGCTGCGAGCCGGAGACGACCAGGCCGTCGATGCGGGTGTCGGCCAGCAGACCACCGCTGGACCAGCCGTCGCCGCCGTTCCAGAGCTGGATCTGGTTCTGCGCGCCGCGCAGGTGCATCCGTCGGTACGGCGCGGCCTGGGAGACCGCCCACCGTTCCACGGTCTGTCCGGCGGGCAGGGTGACCGAGAGGTTCTCGGCGGCCCGCCAGAAGTTCTGGGTGGCGTTGCCGCCCATCCAGAACGCCTCGGTACGGACGTGGCCGTTGAGGTTGACGTCGTCGGGGCTCATGCCCAGGCCGGCGACCTGGGTGAAGAAGCCGAGGTTGACGTCTGCGGTGTAGGTGCCGGGCTTGAACAGCACCGCGTAGCGCTGCGGGCCGAACTGGTTGGTCTCCTGCTGGGTGAAGAGGGTGTTGAGTCGACTCTGGATGGTCGACGTCGGCGTGCTCGGGTCGAAGACGAACGTGTTCGACCCGAGGTTGGGGTTGTACGGGTCGGTCGTGCCGACCGGCGGCTCGCCGGTGCCGCCGCCGGTCTCGCCGTAGACCTGGAACTCCCAGAGCGAGTAGCCGTAGCCGGTCCCCCGGGCGGTGCCGTACATGCGGACGTAGCGGCCGGCGCCGGAGACGGTGAGGTTCTGAGTGCCGCCGGTGGCGGTCGTGGTGGAGTAGATCGTGGTCCAGGTGGACCCGTTGTCGGAGGTCTGGAGCTGGAAGGCCCGTCCGTAGGCGCCCTCCCAGAGCAGGTTGACCTGGCTGATGGTGGCCCGGGCGCCCAGGTCGACCTGGAGCCACTGCGGGTCGCTGAACGCGCTGGACCAGCGGGTGCCGGTGTTGCCGTCGACAGCGGCGGCGGCGGGGGTTCCGGCGTTCTCGGTGGACGAGGCGGTTGCCGTGCGGCCCTGGGACAGCAGGGTGGGGGCTGCCTGCGCGGGTGTCGTGGTCCCGGTCGGCGTGAGCGCCGCGACCAGGGCCACGGTGAGTCCGACGAGCAGGTGCCGCACAACCCGAGGACGCGGGCGTACGGATGTAGCGCGAGATGTCATGACATCGCCTGTCGATAGGGGGTCACGGGGTGCCGCGTGGATGGGGTCAGGTCGCCCCGTGACGCCGTGGGTGGTGCCGCCGATGCGACGCCGCGGGAGGGAGAGCGCTCTCGTAGGAGTGTTGCGGCGAGATTGCGGCGGCGTCAAGACATCGATCTATAACACCGTTATTTATCCCGAGAATCAGTTTTTGTGTAATTCCCACCCCCGGCAAACCGTCAGCCACCGCCGCACGACCACGGGCGGGCTGGGCACGACGGCGCTACCGTCGTCCGCGCTCAGCGGCGGACGCCGCCCTCGGTGAGGAAGCGGGCGATCGGCAGGGTGGCCGCACCCAGCGCCACCGCGTCCACCCCGAGCCGGCACAGCTCGATCGACGCCTGCTCGTACGGCTGGCGCAGCGCCTGCCGGCCGGCCGCCTCCCGCACGGCCGGCAGCAGGTCGCCGAGGGCCATCGCCGCCCAGCCGCCGAGCACCACGCGCTCCGGGTTGAACAGGTTGATCAGGTTGGCCACCCCGGCGCCGAGATAGCCGGCGGTCTCGTCCAGCACCCGTCGGGCGGTGGCGGACGTCTCGGCGGCGGCGACCAGCGCCGCGATCTGGGACTCCTCGTCCTCGCCCGGCACCGGTCGACCCCGGCGCGCCTCCCGGTAGCGGTCGATGATCGCCTCCGCCCCGACGTACGCCTCCAGGCAACCGCGTGCGCCACACCGGCAGGCGCGGCCGCCGTACACCAGGGTGGTGTGCCCCCACTCCCCCGCGCTGCTGGACGCGCCGCGGTAGGTGGCACCGTTGGTCACCACCGACGCGCCCACCCCGGAGCCGACCAGCGCGAAGACGGCGTGCCGGGCGCCGCGGCCGGCGCCGAACCACATCTCGGCCTGGCCGAGGGTCTTCGCGCCGTTGTCGATGTGCAGCGGCAGGCCGGTGCCGGCGCCGATGAGCCGCTCCAGCGGTACCCGGTCCCAGCCGAGGGCCTGGGCGTGCACGACGGCCTCGGTGCCCTGCTCGACCACGCCCGAGACGCCGATGCCGACGCCGAGCACGTCGCCCGGGGCCACCCCGGCCGACCCGGTGACCGCGTCGATGCCGGCCAGCACGTGCCCGGCCACCAGGTCGGGCTCGGTACGGGCCGGGTCGAGCGGGTACTCGACGCTGGCCAGCAGGGTCATCGCGAAGTCGAACAGCTCCACCCGGACCCGGGTCTCGCCGACGTCCACGCCGACCAGGAAGGCGAAGCGGGGCGCGATCCGCAGCAGCATGCTGGGCCGGCCGCCGTCGGACTCGGCGGCGCCGGCCTCGGCGACCAGCCCTTCGTCGATCATGTCGGCCACCACGTTGCTGACCGCGGGCTGGCTCAGCCCCGTGCTGCGCACCAGGTCCTGCCGGGTGAGCGGGCCGTCCAGGAAGAGCTTGGTCAGCAGGGCGGACCGGTTGCGCAGCCGCACGCTGCGGTTGGTGGCACGCGCCAGCTCCACTCGTCACCTCGTTCCCGTCGGCCGTTCGAGGCGACTGTAACCGCCTCGTGCTTGACGACCCACCGACCAGCAACTTTAATGACGACATAAATTAAGCCGTGATGTAACTCCCGGGAAACGCCGACGGACCCCGACGGCGCACCCCCGACCCCTGTCCGCAGCCGGCCGCCCGTCGCCTCACAACCCCAATCGGCGACGGAAGCCGGCGGACCCCCACCACGCACCGGAAGGGCTAACCGTGTCGAGACGACACCTCGGGATATTCACCGCCGCCGTACTGGCCGCCGCCTCGTTGACGGCCTGCGGTGGCTCCGGCGACGACTCCGCCGCAGGCGCCAAGACGCTCACCTACTGGGCCAGCAACCAGGGCGCCAGCCTGGAGGCCGACAAGACCATCCTCCAGCCGGAGCTGGACAAGTTCGAGAAGCAGACCGGCATCAAGGTCAACGTTGAGGTGGTCCCCTGGCCCGACCTGCTCAACCGACTGCTGGCCGCCGCCACCTCCGGCAAGGGCCCGGACGTGGTCAACATCGGCAACACCTGGTCGGCGTCGTTGCAGGCCACCGGCGCGCTTGTCGAGTTCGACGACGCCACCCTGCAGGCCGTCGGCGGCAAGCACCGGATCGTGCCCGCCGCGCTCGCCGCCGCCGGCGCCCCCGGCAAGCCGCCCGCGGCCGTGCCGATCTACAGCATGGCGTACAGCCTGTACTACAACAAGAAGTCGTTCGCCGACGCCGGCATCACCGCGCCCCCGACCACCTGGGAGCAGGTCGCCGAGTACGGCAAGAAGCTGAGCACCGGCGGCAAGTGGGGCCTGGCGATCGAGGGGGCCAACCCGTCGGAGAACGCCCACCACGCGTTCGCCTTCAGCCAGCAGTACGGCGGTGAGTGGTTCGACTCGGCCGGCAAGCCGACCTTCGACACCCCGCAGAACGTCTCGGCGATCAAGCGGTACATCGACTTCATGGCCGCCGACAAGATCACCAACCCGAGCAACGCCGAGTACGCGCAGAACCAGGCGGTCTCCGACTTCGCCAACGGCAAGGCCGCCATGCTGCTCTGGCAGTCCGCCGGCTCGAACCTGAAGACGCAGAACATGCCCGCCGACGCGTACGGGGTGGCCCCGGTGCCGTTCCTGGCCAACCCGCCAGCCGGCGGCAAGAAGGTCAACAGCATGGTCGCCGGAATCAACATCGCGGTCTTCAAGCACACCAAGAACAAGGACGGCGCGCTGAACTTCGTAAAGTTCATGACCAGCGACGAGGAGCAGACGATCCTCAACAAGACGTACGGCTCGCTGCCGGCGGTGAAGACCGCGGCCTCCGACCCGGCGTTCAGCGCCCCGGAGCAGAAGACCATCCAGGAGACCCTCGTCACCACCGCGGCCCCGCTGCCGCAGGTGCCCGAGGAGAGCACCTTCGAGACCCTGGTCGGCACCGCGATGAAGGAGTTGTTCGCCGACGCGGCCAGCGGCAAGCCGGTCACCGAGGAGTCGGTGAAGGCCAAGCTGACCGACGCGCAGCAGAAGATGCGCTGACCGAGGCGTCACCGGTGGCCGTGGTCGGGCGCTGAGCCCGGCCACGGCCACCGCCTCCGAGAGGACCCCGATGGCAACCAGCACCACCGCGCCGGACGCCGACCGGCGCGAACCCCGGGCCGGGTCGCCGGCCCGGGGGCCGGTCCGCCGGCCCCGCGGCCCCCGCCGCTCGCTCCTGCCCTACCTGCTGCTCGCACCGGCCGTCGTGCTGGAACTCGCCATCCACGTGATCCCGATGGTTGTCGGTGTCTGGATGAGCCTGCTGGAGCTGACCCAGTTCCACATCCGCGACTGGTCCACCGCGCCCTTCATCGGGCTGGAGAACTACCGGGCGACACTCGACCTGAACAGCGCCGCCGGCAAGGATCTGCTGCACTCGTTCTGGATCACCCTGGCCTACAGCCTGCTCTCGGTCGGGTTCGCCTGGCTGCTCGGCATCTCCGCGGCGGTCGTCCTGCAACGGCCGTTCCGTGGACGGGCGATCCTGCGGGCGCTGTTCCTCACCCCGTACGCGCTGCCGGTCTACGCCGCCGTGATCACCTGGAGCTTCCTGCTGCAACGCGACACCGGCCTGGTCAACCACGTGCTCGTGGACCAGCTCGGGCTGATGAACGAGCGGCCGTTCTGGTTGATTGGCGACAACAGCTTCTGGTCGCTGCTGCTCGTGTCGGTCTGGCGCAACTGGCCGTTCGCGTTCCTGTGCCTGATGGCCGGGCTGCAGAACGTTCCCGGCGAGCTGTACGAGGCCGCCGCGATCGACGGCGCCGGGTTCTGGCGCCGGCTGCGCTCGGTCACCCTGCCGATGCTGCGGCCGGTCAACCTGGTGCTGCTGCTGGTGCTGTTCCTGTGGACGTTCAACGACTTCAACACCCCGTTCGTGCTGTTCGGCGGCTCCGCGCCGGCGCAGGCCGACCTCATCTCCATCCACATCTACCGAAGCTCCTTCAAGACCTGGGACTTCGGCTCCGGGTCGGCGATGTCGGTGGCGCTGCTGCTGTTCCTGCTGGTCGTCTCGGCCGCGTACCTGCTGATCACCAACCGTCGAAGGGACGACCATGCGTGAGACCGCCGGTGAGCGCTGGGGCCGGCGCATCGTGCTGACCCTGCTCGCCCTCTTCGTCGTCATCCCGCTCTACGTGATGGTCACGTCGGCGGCGAAGCCGTTGCAGGACGTCCAGAACGGCTTCACCTGGTGGCCCAGCCGGCCCACCCTGCAACCGTTCGTCGACATGTGGAGCACCGTGCCGCTGGCCCGGTACCTGGTGAACAGCCTGGTGGTGTCCAGCATCGCGGCGGTCTGCTCGGTGGCGGTGGCCATCTTCGCCGCCTTCGCGGTGAGCCGGTACCGGTTCCGCGGCCGGGGTGTCTTCTCGGTGACGGTGCTGTCCACGCAGATGTTCCCCGGCATCCTGTTCCTGCTGCCGCTGTTCCTCATCTACGTCAACCTGGGCAACGCCACAGGCATCGAGCTGTACGCGAGCCGTACCGGCCTGGTCATCACGTACCTGACCTTCTCGCTGCCGTTCTCGATCTGGATGCTGGTCGGCTACTTCGACTCGATCCCCCGAGGTCTGGACGAGGCGGCGCAGGTCGACGGCGCCGGTCCGCTGCGCACCCTGTTCCAGGTCATCCTGCCGGCCGCCGTGCCCGGCGTGGTCGCGGTCACCGTGTACGCGTTCATGACCGCCTGGGGTGAGGTGCTCTTCGCGTCGGTGATGACCGACGAGGGCAGCCGCACCCTGGCCGTCGGCCTCCAGGGCTACTCCACCCAGTTCAACGTCTACTGGAACCAGATCATGGCTGCCTCGCTGGTGGTCAGCATCCCGGTCGTCGTCGGATTCCTGGCCCTGCAGCGCTACTTCGTCGCCGGCCTCACCGCCGGCGCGGTCAAGTGAGTCATCCAACCCCAGAGGAGAACCGACCCGTGCCCGACCTGTCCAAGCTGCCACCCGACTTCCTCTGGGGTGTCGCCACGGCGGCGTACCAGATCGAGGGGGCCGTCGACGCCGACGGCCGGGCGCCGTCCATCTGGGACACCTTCTCGGCGACCCCCGGCAACGTCGACAACGGCGACACCGGCGCGGTGGCGTGCGACCACTACCACCGGTGGCCGGAGGACCTGGCGCTGCTGCGCCGACTCGGCGTGGACGCGTACCGGTTCTCGGTGGCCTGGCCCCGGGTCATGCCCGACGGCGTCGGGCGGGTCAACGCCGCCGGGCTGGACTTCTACGACCGGCTCGTCGACACGTTGCTCGCCGACGGGATCCGGCCGTTCGTCACGCTCTACCACTGGGATCTGCCTCAGGTCCTCCAGGACCGGGGCGGTTGGCCGGAGCGGGCCACCGCCGAGGCGTTCGCCGACTACGCGGCGGTGGTCGCCGCCCGCCTCGGTGACCGGGTCGCCGACTGGTGCACCGTCAACGAGCCGCTCTGCGTGTGCTGGATCGGGCACCTGGAGGGCAACATGGCCCCGGGCGAGCGGGACCTCACCCGCGCGGTGCACGCCTCGCACCACGTGCTGCTCGGGCACGGTCTGGCCACCCAGGCGATCCGCGCCAACGCGGCCCGTCCGGCCTCGGTGGGTCTGGTGGTCAACCTCAGCCCGATCGAGGCGGCGACCGACCGGCCCGAGGACGTCGCGGCGGCCCGCCGGGCCGACGGGCACGTCAACAGGTGGTGGTTGGACCCGATCCACGGGCGCGGCTACCCCGCCGACATGATCGCCACCTACGGGGTCGAGCCGCCGGTACGCGACGGCGACCTGGCGGTGATCGCCACGCCGACGGACTTCCTCGGGGTGAACTACTACTTCCGTCAGCTGGTGGTCGACGACCCGACCGGCGCGGCCCCGTACGCTCGGCAGGTGCCGGTGCCCGGCTCGGTGGAGACCGCGATGGGCTGGGAGATGTACCCGGCGGGCCTGGAGCGGCTGCTCGTCGACGTGCACGAGGAGTACCGGCCGGCCCGGATCATCGTCACCGAGAGCGGCTCGGCGTGGTTGGACGAGGTCACCGCGGACGGCACGGTGGAGGACAAGGAGCGCACCGACCACCTGGAGCAGCACCTGGCCGCGTGCGCGTCGGCGGTGGCCCGAGGGGTTCCCCTGGACGGCTACTTCGTCTGGTCGCTGCTGGACAACTTCGAGTGGGCGTACGGCTACGACAAGCGCTTCGGGCTGGTGCACGTCGACTACGCCACCCAGCGCCGGACGGTGAAGGCGAGCGGTCTGCGCTACGCCGAGCTGATCCGCGCCCACCAGCGGCTCGCCCGCACGACCGGCACCGCGACGCCGGTGGCCTGAACGGGGGCGGGACGGGAACGGCCGCCCGGGGTGTCGACCCTGGGCGGCCGTTCCCGTCCCGATCGGACGAAACCGCCACCGACCGCGTCACCGAGTGGCTAGCCTGCGGCAATGTCCGCAGCACCCGACGAGGTCGAGCAGCCCGATCCCAAGGGGCGAGTGTCCGGCACCGACCGGATGACGGCCTTCAGCGACGGCGTCTTCGCCATCGTCATCACGCTGCTGGTCATCGAGTTGCGGGTGCCGGAATACCACGAGGGGGAGCTGCTCACCGGCCTGCTCGACGAGGGCGCCTCGTACCTGGCCTTCGTGGTGTCCTTCGTCTACATCGGGGTGCTCTGGCTCAACCACCACGCACTGCTGCGGCTGATCCGCGGCACCACGCTCACGCTGAGCTGGATCAACCTCGGCGTGCTCTTCGGCGCGGTGATCATCCCCTTCCCCACCGCCGTGCTGGCCTCGGCGTTCACCCATGGCGACACCGACGACCAGCGTGCGGCCGTCGCCCTGTACGCGCTGGCCGCGGCCCTGATGTCGGCCCCCTGGCTGGTGTTCTTCGGCTACCTGCACCGTCACCCGGCGCTGCTCGACCGTCGGGTCAGCCCCGAGTACGTGCGGACGCAGCGGCTGCGACCGGTCACCGGCCTGGTCCTGTACGGGCTCAGCGGGCTGCTCGGCTGGTTCGTCAGCCCGCTGCTGGGCCTGATCGGCGTCATCGTCATGATCTTCTATCACGCGGTCACCAGCGAGGGGCTGCCCCGCTGGCTCACCCGTCGCTGACCGGGCGAAGCCGGAGCAGTTCGGCCGGGGTGTCCACGTCGGCCGGGGAGCCGACGTCGTCACAGGGCACCTCGACCACCAGGTCCGGCCGGTCGCGCAGCAGGTCGCGGGCGCCCCGGTCGCCGACGGCGTACCCGCTTAGCAGCGGCCAGGTCTCCCGATCCAGCAGGATCGGGTGCCCGGGTCGACCGGCGTAGGTGGCGACCGCGATGACGGCGCCGCCGGCGTACGCCGCCCGCACCCGGCGCACCGCGACCGGGCTGAGCAGCGGCTGGTCGACGAGGACCACGACGGCGGCCGGCACGTCGGCCGGCAGCGAGGCCAGGCCCCGCAGCAGCGACGAGCCCAGCCCGTCGGACCAGCGGTCGTGCCGCACCGGCACCGCGCCGGGCAGGTCGGGCACCTCGTCGGCGCCCGCGCCGAGCACCACGTGCACGGGCCCACAGCCGCCGTCGCCGAGCAGCCGGATCGCGCGCCGCACCAGCGGCTCGCCGTCCAGCTCGACCAGCGCCTTCGGTCGGCCGTAGCGCCGCCCGGCGCCGGCGGCCAGCAGCAGTCCGGCCGTCACCGTCGTCACCTCCCGTACGAAGCGCTTTGCGTTATTCGCCCTGAGATATACCGACAAAGCTAGTCTGGGCCGGTGCAGGGCGGACCGGAGAACGCGACGACGACCGACGAGCGCCACTCGTCCCGGGTGACGGTCGAGGTCAATGGCGCGTCCCGCGAGGTGACCCTGGACAACCGCACCACCCTGCTCGACGCGCTGCGCGAGCACCTCGACCTGACCGGGGCGAAGAAGGGCTGCGACCACGGCCAGTGCGGCTCCTGCACGGTGCTGCTCGACGGCCGGCGGGTGAAGAGCTGCCTGGTCTTCGCGGTCACCGTGGACGGCCGGTCGGTGGTGACCGTCGAAGGGCTGGCCGGGCCGGACCAGCTGTCCCCGTTGCAGGCCGCCTTCATCGCGCACGACGCGTTCCAGTGCGGCTACTGCACCCCCGGACAGCTCTGCTCCGCCCGCGGCATGCTCGACGAGGTCGCCCGGGGTTGGCCCAGCGCGGTCACCGGCGACCTGAACACGCCCGCCGAGCTGACCGACGCGGAGATCCGCGAGCGGATGGCCGGCAACCTGTGCCGCTGCGCCGCGTACCCGCACATCGTCGCGGCCGTGCGCGAGACGGCGGCGTCCTCGTGAGGGCGTTCCGCTACCACCGGCCCGCCGACGTGGCCGAGGCGGTCGCCGTGCTGACGGCCGAACCGCAGGCCGCCTACCTGGGCGGCGGAACCAACCTGGTGGACCTCATGAAGCTCGGGGTGCAGCGTCCCGACGTGCTGGTGGACGTCACCCGGCTCCCGCTCGACACCGTCGAGGAGCTGCCCGACGGCGGCCTGCGGGTCGGCGCGACCGTCCGCAACAGCGACCTCGCGGCCCACCCGGTGGTGCGCCGCGACTATCCGGTGCTGGCCCGCGCCCTGCTCGCCGCCGCCTCCGGACAGCTGCGCAACATGGCCACCACCGGCGGCAACATGTTGCAGCGCACCCGCTGCGTCTACTTCCAGGACACCGGCAAGGCGTGCAACAAACGGGAGCCGGGCAGCGGTTGCGCCGCCCTGCACGGGCAGAACCGCGACCTGGCGGTGCTGGACTGGTCCGAGCAGTGCGTGGCGACCCACCCGTCCGACCTGGCCGTCGCGCTGGCCGCCCTCGACACGGTGGTGGAGGTGCACGAGGCCGACGGGCCCCGCGACATCCCGATCGCCGAGTTCTACCGCTCCCCCGGCACCCACCCGGAACAGGAGACCACCCTGACCCGGGGCACGCTGATCACCGCCGTCCGGCTACCGCCACTACCGGCCGCGCGCCGCTCGACGTACCTCAAGGTGCGCGACCGGGCCTCGTTCGCCTTCGCCGCCGGCTCGGTGGCCGCGGTGCTGGACCTCGACGGGGACGTGGTCCGCGACGTGCGGCTGGCGTACGGGGCGGTGGCGCACCGGCCGTGGCGGGCGTACCGGGCCGAAGCGGAGCTACGGGGTCGTCCGTTCAGCCCGGAGCTGGCGGCACGTGCCGCCGACGCGGAGCTGGCCGAGGCGCGCCCGCTACGGCACAACGGGTTCAAGCTGCCCCTGACCCGGGCCATCACCGTACGGGCGCTCACCGAACTGGCGTCGTCGTGAGCACCGGCGCGGTCGGACGGGCGTACCCCCGTTTGGAGGGCCCGGCGAAGGTCACCGGCACGGCCCGGTACGCGGTGGAGTACCCGGTGGACGGGGTCACCTACGGCTGGGCGGTCCCGTCGGCGGTGGTTCGCGGCCGGATCACCCGGATCGACACGACGGAGGCGCTGGCGTCGCACGGTGTGCTGGCCGTGGTGCACCACGGCAACGCGCCCCGGATGGCGCCCGGCCCGCAGCCGGAGCTGCGGCTGTTGCAGGAGCCGACGGTGCACTACCGGGGGCAGTTCGTCGCCGTGGTGGTGGCCACCACCCTGGAGGCGGCCCGCGAGGGCGCCCGACTGGTCCGGATCGACTACGACACCGGCCCGCACAGCACGGTGCTCACCGAGGACCACCCCGGCCTGTACAAGCCGGACCAGGTCAACCCCAGCTATCCGACGGACACCGCCGAGGGCGACTTCGACGCCGGGTACGCGGCCGCCCCGGTGCGGGTGGACGTCACCTACCGGACGCCGGCGTACCACAACAACCCGATGGAGCCGCACGCCACCACCGCGCAGTGGCTCGACGGACAGCTCCTGGTGCACGACTCCACCCAGGGCGCGACACCGGTGCGCGCCACCCTCGCCGAGCTTTTCGAGCTGCCGCCGGAGTCGATCCGGGTCGTTGCCGAGCACGTCGGTGGCGGCTTCGGCAGCAAGGGCTACGCCAAGGCGTCGGTGGTGCTGGCCGCCCTCGCCGCCCGGCACGTGGACCGCCCGGTCAAGCTGGCGCTGACCCGCCAGCAACTGTTCGGGCCCGTCGGTTACCGCACCCCCACCATCCAGCGGGTCCGCCTCGCCGCCGACACCGACGGTCGGCTCACCGCCATCTGCCACGACGCGGTCAGCCAGACCTCGACCATCCGGGAGTTCGCCGAGCAGACCGCCGTCTACACCCGCAGCATGTACGCCGCACCGCACCGCCGCACCACGCACCGGCTGGTCCGCCTAGACGTGCCCACGCCGTTCTGGATGCGCGCACCGGGCGAGTGCCCCGGCGCGTACGCCCTGGAGTCCGCGATGGACGAGCTGGCCCTCGCCGTCGGCATCGACCCGGTGGAGCTGCGCGTCCGCAACGACACCGCTGTCGACCCCGACCAGGGACGCCCGTTCACCAGCCGCAACCTGGCGGCCTGCCTGCGCGACGGCGCGGAGCGCTTCGGCTGGGCCGGCCGTGATCCGTCGCTCCGGTCCCGGCGCGACGGGCGCTGGTTGATCGGGACGGGGGTGGCCGGGTCGAGCTACCCGGCCCGGGCCCGGCCATCCTCGGCGACGGCCACCGCCCGGCCCGACGGGAGCTTCCTGGTCCAGATCAACGCCACCGACATCGGCACCGGCGCCCGGACGGCGATCTGGCAGGTGGCCGCCGACGCGCTCGGGGTGCCGCCGGAGCGGGTGGAGATTCTGATCGGTGACACCGCGCTGCCGGCCGCGGCGCTGGCCGGCGGCTCGATGGGAACCGCCAGCTGGAGCTGGGCCGTGATACGCGCCGCGCAGGCGCTGCGCGAGAAACTGCGCGACGGCGTGCCGCCGACCGGCGAGGTGACCGCCGAGGCGGACACCACCGAGGAGGTGGGCGGGCAGCCCGCGCTGCCCCGCTACGCGTACGGGGCGCAGTTCGTCGAGGTACGGGTCGACGCGGACACCGGCGAGGTACGGCTGAACCGGATGCTCGGGGTGTTCGCGGCGGGGCGGGTGGTCAACCCGACGACGGCGCGCAGCCAGCTCATGGGCGGCATGACGATGGGGCTGTCGATGGCGCTGCACGAGGAGGGCCTCCTCGACGAGCGGTACGGCGACTGGGTCAACCACGACCTGGCCACCTACCACATCACCGGCTGCGCGGACGTGGAGTCCATCGAGGCGTACTGGCTGGACGAGCGGGACGACGAGCTGAACCCGGCCGGGGTGAAGGGCATCGGCGAGATCGGCATCGTCGGCGCCGCGGCGGCGGTCGCCAACGCGGTGCACCACGCGACCGGCGTACGGATCCGGGAGCTGCCGATCCGGCTGGACAAGCTCATCGGAGTATCAGACTTGGCTTAAATAAGCCAGTGGTGATACAACTGTCGACGTGCACGCCTTCGACGTGCTGGGCGATCCGGTCCGGCGCCGCATCCTGGAGCTGCTCGCCGGTGGCGAGCAGACCGCCGGTGCGGTCAGCGCGGTCATCCGCGAGGAGTTCGGCATCTCTCAGCCCGCCGTGTCCCAGCACCTCAAGGTGCTACGCGACAACGGCTTCGCCACCGTGCGGCCGGAGGGCACCCGGCGGCTCTACGCGGTCGACCCACGCCCACTGCGCGAGGTCGACGGCTGGCTGGAGCACTTCCGCCGGTTCTGGACCCCACCCCTGGCGGCACTCGCCACCGAGCTGGCCCGGGGCCGACGTGAGCGTCGGCTACGCGGGCCCGCCGACCCACCCGACGAGAGGAACACCTGATGTTCGACGCCACCGAGCAGATCAACGCCGTCCAGCGCACGGTCGGCAGCCGCACCCTGGAAGCCGGCGAGGCGCGGGTCACCACGATCAGCCAGACCTACCAGGCGACGGTCGAGGATCTGTGGGACGCCTGCACCAGCGCCGAGCGCATCCCGCGCTGGTTCCTGCCGATCTCCGGCGACCTGCGGCTCGGCGGCACGTACCAGCTCCAGGGCAACGCCCACGGCACCATCGAGAGCTGCGAGCCGCCGCACCGGTTCACCGCCACCTGGGAGTACGGCGACGAGGTGAGCTGGATCGAGGTGCGGGTCACCCCCGTCGGCGACGAGCGGGCCCGCCTCGACCTGGACCACATCGCGCACGTCGACCAGGACCGGTGGGCCCAGTTCGGGCCGGGCGCGGTCGGTGTCGGCTGGGACCTCGGCCTGCTCGGCCTCGCCTCGCACCTGGCCGGCGACGGCAGCGGGATCACCCCCGAGCAGAGCGCCGAGTGGACCGCCTCCGACGAGGGACGACGGGCCATGGAGCTGAGCAGCCACCTGTGGGGCGAGGCGAGCATCGCCGCCGGCACCGACGCCGACGAGGCGAAGGCCGCCGCCGAACGCACCACCGCCTTCTACACGGGCACCCCGGCAGCCTGAGCACGCCCCCGGTATTACGGGCGGCGGCCCGGCAGGCTGAGCGCGACCTGGCAGGGCTGAGCGCCACCTGGCAGGGCGGCCCGGCAGGGCTGAGCGGGGCCCGGCATTGCGGGCGGCGGCCCGGCACTGCGGGGCCGCGTTTCAGGCGTCGGGGTAGCGGCCGAGCGCTGAAGGCGGCCGCGCGGCGGTCGGAGTAACGTGCTGCGGCATGACCGGCACGCCGTACTCGCACTGCTCCTACTGCGGCGCCGCCTACCCGGCGACCGCCGGATGGCCGCGAGTCTGCGCGGTCTGCGGGGAGACCGTCTGGCGCAACCCGCTGCCGGTGGCGGTCGCGGTGCTGCCGGTCCGTACGGCAGAGGGTCTGGGTGTGGTGGTGGTCCGCCGGGACATCGAGCCGGCCCGCGGCCTGCTCGCGCTGCCCGGCGGCTTCATCGAGTACGGCGAGGAGTGGTCCGACGCACTCGTCCGTGAGCTGCGGGAGGAGACCGGCCTGATCGCGGCGGCCGAGGACGCCCGCCTCTTCGCGGTACACGGCGCACCGGCCGGTGGCACGATGATGATCTTCGGAGTGCTGCCCGAGCGGGCGGCCGAGGACCTGCCACCGTCAGCGCCCACCGAGGAGGCGACCGAGTGGCTGGTGCTCACCGACCCGGTCGAGCTGGCGTTCTCCACCCACACCCGGGTACTCGCCGACTTCCTCACCCCCGGTCCCCCCGCCTGACCGCCCCCACCCCGCGATCTTGCACTTACTGTCCCGACACAAGGGGCGTCGCGCGCATTTCGACGACTGAAACTGCAAGATCGGCGCGGGGGGCGTGCGGGCTTCAGTCCGGTGGGCCCTCGGTGATCGGCAGCAGGACCCGGAAGGTGGTTCGTCCCGGCTCGGTCTCCACCCGGATGTCGCCGTGGTGTTTGTGCACCACGATCCGGTACGAGATGTCCAGCCCCAGGCCGGTGCCCGCGCCGACGGGCTTCGTGGTGAAGAACGGCTCGAAGATGCGCGGACGCACCTCCGGCGGGATGCCCGGCCCGGTGTCGGTGATCTCCACCGCCAGCAGGTCGCCGACCTGTCCGGTGCGGACGGTCAGCACACCCTTCTCGCCCATCGCGCCCAACGCGTTGTCGATGAGGTTGGTCCACACCTGGTTCAACTCGGCCGCGTACGCCGGGACGGGTGGGAGGCCGCGGTCGTACTCGCGGACCAGCTTGACCTCGGCGGGGATCTTGCCTTTGAACATCACCAGCGTGGCGTCGAGCAGGTCGTGCACGTCCACCACCCGGTGCGGCGCGCGGTCCAGCTGCGAGTACTGCTTGGCGGCGTCCACCAGCCCGGAGATCCGGGTGACCGCGTCGCCGATCTCGCGCATCAGCAGCTCGGTGTCGACGGTGTAGGTGAGCCAGCGCACCGCCGCCTCCAGGTCCGCTGCGCCGACCGCGGCCTTCACCTGCGCCAACCAGGCCGCGTCGAGCCCACCACCAACCAGGATCGGCGCCAGGTCCCAGGCCCCGCCGACCCCGTGCTCCTCCAGCCAGTCGGTGAGGGTGTCCTCGGCGTCGGCGGTGGCCATCGGGGTCAACTTCGGCGCCGTGGCCACCCGGGCGACCGCCTCCTCCTGCAACGCGACCAGGCCGTGCAGGGCGCTGCCGTCGAGCCGCCCGTCGGCGATCATGGCGAGCTTGTGCCGCATCCCGGCGACCCGGTCGCGCAGCACCGACGTGGCCCGCACCGCCGCCGCGGCCGGGTTGTTCAGCTCGTGGGTCAGCCCCGCCGAGAGCGAACCGAGGGCCAGCAGCCGCTCCCGTTCACCGACGATGGCCTGACTGTCCCGCATCCCGAAGAACAGCCCCTCCAACAGGTGCATGGGCATCGGGAACCAGGACCGCAGGGCGTACGCGATGTCCTCCGCCGGCAGCACGAAGAAGTCCGAGTCGACAACTGCCCGCATGCTGTTGCGGTAGATCTGGTCGACCTGGTCGCCCAGGTACGCCTGAGTGGCCCCGCCGTACACCCCGCGCTGGTCGGTCCGGCTGACCTCGACGTCGTCGCCGCGCACCAAGCGACTCAACGCCACCGCCCCGCGCACCAGCACGAAGAAGCAGGTCGCGGGCTCGCCCTCGCCGTACACGAGGGTGCCGCCGGCGCGCTGCTCGACCCGGCCGTGCTCGGCCAGCCAGTCGAGCTGCCCGTCGTCGAGCGCCTCGAACAGGAACAGGGTGCGCAACTGCGCCGGTGTCAGCCGGTCAGACTCGCTGGTCACTGGGACTCCTTCGCTCGCGACTGCGGGGCTCGCAACACCGGCTCATTGGGCTTCCAGGTAGCGGTGCACCAGCGACACCGCCATCGCACCCTCGCCGACGGCCGAGGCGACCCGCTTGACCGACTCGGCCCGCACGTCCCCGGCGGCGAACACGCCCGGCACGCTGGTCTCCAGGTGGTACGGGTCACGCGACAGCGACCAGCCGGCCGGCCGCCGACCCCCGGCGAGCAGGTCCGGGCCGGTCACGATGAAACCGCGCCCGTCGCGGACCAGCACCCCGTCCAGCCAGTCCGTGCGGGGCTCCGCGCCGATGAAGATGAACAGCCAGGAGGTGTCGACCGAGCGGGCCTCCCCGGTGCGGGTGTCGCAGAGGGTGAGCCGTTCCAGGTGGTCCTCCCCCGCCCCGCCGACCACTGCGGTGTGCGGGTGCACGGTGATCCGGTCGATCCGTTCCAGCTGGTCGATCAGGTAACGCGACATCGAGTTGGTCAGGTCCGCACCACGGATGAGCAGGTGCACCCGCGACGCGTACCGGGAGAAGTGGACCGCCGCCTGGCCGGCGGAGTTGGCCCCGCCGACGATGTAGACATCCTGCTCGACGCAGCTCGGCGCCTCGGTGGCGGCAGCGCCGTAGAACACTCCGCGCCCGGTGAAGTCGGCCAGCCCCGGGGCGTCGAGCACCCGGTACGACACGCCGGTGGCCAGCACCACGGTGTGCGCGGCGATCTCGCTGCCGTCGCCGAAGCGGAGCAGCCGGGCGCCGCCGGCCTCGCTGAGACCGACCACCTCCCGGGCGCTGAGCAGCTCAGCGCCGAACTTGACCGCCTGCCGCCGGGCCCGATCGGTCAACTGCGCTCCGGAGACGCCGTCCGGGAAGCCCAGGTAGTTCTCGATCCGGCTGCTCTGCCCGGCCTGACCGCCGGTCGCCCGTCGCTCCACGAGCACGGTGCGCAGCCCTTCCGACGCGCCGTACACCGCCGAGCCGAGGCCGGCGGGGCCACCGCCGATCACCACCAGGTCGTAGAAGTCACACGCCGGCACCACCGTCAACCCGGCCAGCGCGGCCAACTCGGCCTCGCTCGGCGCGACCAACGCCTTGCCCTCGGGCGTCACCACCAGGGGTACGTCCGCCTCGGTGGCCCCGGCCGCGTCGAGCAGCCGGACGCCCTCCGGGTCGTCGGACAACAGCCACCGGTACGGCACCAGGTTGCGGGCCAGGAAGTCCCGGACCTTGAACGACGGCGCCGACCAGCGGTGCCCGACGACCCGGATCTCGGCGCTGGCCGCGTCCGGGGTGACCGCCCAGGCCTCCAGCAGCCCGTCGACCACCGGGTAGAGCTTCTCCTCCGGCGGGTGCCAGGGCTTGAGCAGGTAGTGGTCCAGGTCGACCACGTTGATGGCCTCGATCGCGGCGTCGGTGTCCGCGTACGCGGTGAGCAGCACCCGGCGGGCGGCCGGGAAGATGTCCATCGCCGCCTCCAGGAACTCGACACCGGTCATCTCCGGCATCCGGTGGTCGGCCAGCAGCAGTGCCACCTGTTCACCGCGCAGTTTGACCTCGCGCAGCGCGTCCAGCGCCTCCGGCCCGGAGGACGCCCGCAACACCCGGTAGCGGTCGCCGTAGCGGCGCCGGATGTCCCGCGCCACCGCCCGGGACACCACGGGGTCGTCGTCGACGGTCAGGATCACCGGGTTCGCCATGGCGCCATGAAATCACCTGTCGAGGGTCGACCGCACCACCGCCGGGGCCCGGAGCACGGTTGACCGCCTCGCAGGCGGGTAAGCCGGGGAGCCGCGCGGGTGGCCGGACATCGAAGACCCGCCCGGTTGCCGTGCACACCTCGGGGGGCCCATGCCGGACGCGACACCGACCGGACCGACCACGTCGGGCGGGATCGTGGAGCTACGGGTGCACGGTGTCTCCGGCGCGGGCGCGGACCAGGTGTTGGACCGGCCGCATGTGCACCAGGTCGCCGGGGACCGCAGCGGAGGGTTCTACCGACCACGTCCCGGCTATCCGGACTCCACCGGGACCGACGGGGTGACGCTGGAGGCGTACCGCTGGGGTGACCTGCCGTCCGGCACGGCCGTGCGGACCCTGTCGCTGGTCTTCCTGTTGCCGTTCATGCTCTGCAACGTGGCGCTCTGGATGCGCCCGGCGAACACCGTTTCGAAGCGCGGCTTCATGGCGCTGTGCCGGGTGCTCGCCCTCACCCTCACCGTGCTTTACGTGCTCTCCATCGTCGGGGTGGCGCTGGACCTGATCGCGTGGCGCTGCATGGACACCCCGTCCTGCCTGGCCGGCCGGAGCTGGCTGTCCTGGCTCGGCGGGCGCCCGATCGGGCTGCGTCTGGGTGTGTTGGCGCTCGTGCCGGTCGGCGCCATCGGGTTGGTCTGGTGGCTGGGCGCCCGCCCGGGCCATTCGTTCGACGCGTTCCGGACGCCGTCGACGCCGACGTCGAAACACCAGTTGAGCGCCGTCGGCCAGTGGGACGGCGAGCCGCTGGTGGGTCGGCTGCGCTCGGTCCACGTCGCGGCGGCGTTCGCCACGCTGAGCGGTAGCCTGCTGGCCGCGCGAGCCAGCGAGCACTCCTCGGGCGTGATGGCGATCCTGCTGGCGGCCACCGGGGCGGTGCTGCTGGCCTGCCTGGCCCTGGTCACCGTGGTGCAGAGCATCGACCGCACCGACCCGTCGCCCCGGGTGGACGGCGTCTTCCGCGGGCTGCGCACGATCGCCTGCGGCCTGACGATGCTGGTGATCGTGCACGTCGTCATCAGCCCGGCGCCATGGCCGCAAGGCGGTGCGCTGCCCGGTTACAGCGCGATCGTGGCCTGGCTGTTCGTCAGCCAGACCGTACTGGTGGCCGCGCTCGCCACGCTGGTGATCTGGCGGCGCGGTGGCGGGCAGGGCAGGTCACCTCTGCGCGCGTTGGGAGCGCCGGTCTTCATGACGATCTCGGCCGGGCTCGCCGTGGCGTTCTCCGCCGAGCTGGTCTACCGGGTGGCGGACCTGCTCGATCGCGACGGGACGACCGCGGACAGCCTGGAGACCAGCCCTCCGCTGGCGTACAAGTGGGCGATCTTCGGGTTTTTCCTGGCGGTGGTGACCGCGCTGCTGGCGGCCGGCCTGGTCACCAGGATCACCCGGCGCGGGCGGCGGCGGGCCGCGCGGGCGATCGTGGCCGCCGACTTTCCGCACGCGCCGCCGCAGGCGGCGGGGCGGCTGCGGCGGGTCGAGCAGGCGGTGGCCCGGGCCCGCTTCACCGAACGGTTGGAACCGCTCTCCGTGGTGTACGCCGGCCTGGCGGCGCTCGGCCTGGCCACCAGCGTCCTCGGCCTGCTCCAGCTCCTGCCCGGCGACGTGGCGCAGCGCTACGTCGGCGTGCCGGAAGGCATGGTCAACTTCCTGATCGGGTCGGGCAGCTACGTGATCGCCGCGATCCTGCTCGGCCTGGTGGTGGGCGGCATCTTCGCCTACCGGACAGCGCAGTTCCGTCGCTACGTGGGGGTGCTCTGGGACCTGGGCACCTTCTGGCCCCGGGCCGCGCACCCGTTCGCGCCGCCCTGCTACGCCGAGCGGGCCGTGCCGGAGCTGGCCAAGCGGATCACCTACCTGGTGGAGCAGGGGCAGGGTGTGCTGCTGGCCGGACACAGCCACGGGTCGGTGCTGCTCGCCGCCACGGTCCTGCAACTGCCCACCCGGGTCACCGGCCGGGTCGCCCTGCTGACCTACGGATCGCCGCTGGGCCGGCTGTACTCCCGGCTGTTCCCGGCGTACGCCGACGAACCGGCGCTGCGGGAGATCGGCGAACGGATCGGCTGGCGCTGGATCAACCTGTGGCGCGACACCGACCCGATCGGCGGCTGGATCTTCGCCTCCCACCGACCAGGGGAGGCCGAGACGCTGACCGGGCCGGCGGCGACCGTGGACCGACGGCTGACCGACCCGCAGGACGTGGTGCCGGCGCCCAGCGACAGCGTTCCCCCACCGATCTTGGGACACTTGCCGTGTGAGTCGCAGGAGGCGTTCGCGGACGCGGAACGGGACCTGACCGCGCGCCTACGCCCCGCGCGCGGCTGAGCCGGCCGGTACGACTGCCCCGGCGGCGCGGCCGGCACGGCCACTCTGGCGGCGCGGCCGGTACGGTCGCTCCGGCGGCGCGCCCGGTACGACTGCCCGGTCGGCGCGGCCGGTACGGTCGCTCCGACGGCCGGATATCGTCGCCTGGTGACCCCGTCAAAGCCGCCCGCACGCCGGTTGATCGCCTCGAACAAGAAGGCCCGACACGAGTACACCGTCCTGCGCACGTACGAGGCGGGCATCGTGCTGGTCGGCACCGAGGTGAAGTCACTGCGCGAGGGACGGGCCTCGCTGGTCGACGCGTTCGCGCACGAACGCGACGGCGAGATCGTGCTGTACGGCCTGCACATCGCCGAGTACGCCTACGGCACGTGGACCAACCACGCCCCGCGTCGCAACCGCAAGCTGTTGCTGCACCGCGCTGAGATCGACCGGATCCTGGACAAGGTCCGCGAGGGCGGGGTGACCCTCGTCCCGCTGTCGATGTACTTCGAGAACGGCTACGCCAAGGTCGAACTCGCCCTCGCGAAGGGCAAGCGCTCCTACGACAAGCGCCAGACGCTGGCCGAACGCGACGCCAACCGGGAGATCGCCCGCGAGCTGGGCCGGCACCTCAAGGGCCACCCCCGCAGGCCCTGACGCCTTCGCGTTCGCCCACGACACGGTGCGTCCCTGCGGGCTCTCCGCGAGCGCTGTCGTGCGGGTCTTCGCGGGCGCCTCCGCAGGTGTTGTGCGTGAGTCGCGGCGTGGCGCGCCGGGACATCGTTGACGTCGTCCGAGAGACATGGTCTGCTCAGTCGGAGCCGTTGTTGAAAACGGTAATCATTAGCTACAGCGGAGGAGAACCATGTCGCTCACCGTCCCGCCCGCCCTGCTCGACGCCGCCGAACGCGGCCCCGTCGACGACGAGGCGTTCATCGCCTGCGTCCGTGAATCACTGCCGTACGCCTGGGCCACCGTCAGCCGGGTGGTCGCCGAGTTGGAGGCCGGCGACGCCGAACTCGCCGACAACGTCGTCCCGCCGCCCACCGACGCCGACCGGGGTCAACTGCTCCGCGCGCTGGCGAGCGACGCGATCCGCGCCGGCCTGGAACGGCACTTCGGCGTACGCCTGGCCTTCCAGAACTGCCATCGCGTCGCCGCGTTCCGCCCAGCAGCGGTCGACGGTGAGCGCTACCGCCGCTTCGTGTCGACCCGCGGCCAACTGCTCAACCAGTCCCCCGAACTCCGCAACTGCTGACCCGCGGCGGGGGGGGGGCCGCCCCCCCCCCCCCCCCCCCCCCACCCCCCCCCCCCGCCCCCCCCCCCCCCCCCCCCAGCAACGAAAAAGCAGTGATGAAAAATAAAAAAAAAAAAAAAAAAAAAATA